>DATNCK010000064.1:0-7138 GCA_035571575.1 Steroidobacteraceae bacterium
GGGCGCGCTGATGCAGGTGTCACGCTTCGAGGCCGCAGACCCCAACGCCGGCGTCGGCCTGGAATTGCAGGTGATCGCCGCGGTGGTCATCGGTGGAACCAGCCTCATGGGTGGTCGGGGCTCAGTGATCCGCACCCTGCTGGGTGTGCTGATTGTTGCCGTGCTGGAAGCGGGTCTGGCCCAGGTGGGCGCTTCGGACCCCGCCAAGCGTGTGATCACCGGCGCGGTGATCATCATTGCGGTGTTGCTCGACATGCTGCGCCATCGCGGCGCGGTACGGCGCTGAGAATGACGGCACGAATCATCGTCGTCGGCAGTCTCAACATGGACGTGGTCTGCCGCGTGGCGCGCGCTCCGGCGGCCGGCGAAACCGTGCTGGGCGAAAGCGCCAGTTTCGTTCCCGGCGGCAAAGGTGCGAACCAGGCCGTCGCCTGCGCCCGCCTCGGCGCCGTGGTGCGCATGATCGGCCGCGTCGGCCCCGATGCCTTTGGCGCGAGACTGCGCGAAGGGCTGAGTGCCGAAGGAATCGATGTAGCCAGAGTCGGCGTCGACACCGAAGCCACCAGCGGCGTGGCGCTGATTCTGGTGGAGGCCGATGGACAGAACCGCATCACCGTGGCGGCTGGCGCGAATGCACGACTGACGCCGGCGCATGTGGTTGCGGCGGCCGCTGATTGGCCGCGCGGCGGCCTGCTGCTCGCGCAGCTGGAAACGCCGCTCGACACCATCGCCGCCGCCATCGAAGCGGCGCACGAAGCCGGTCTGCGTGTGGTCTTGAATCCAGCGCCAGCCCAGCCGCTGCCCGCCGCCTGGTGGCGACGCATCGACCTGCTTGTGCCGAACGAGACCGAGGCCGCGCTGCTCACGGGCCTGCCGGTTGGCGATGTGTCCGGCGCCATCTCGGCCGCGCGTGAACTGCGCCGGCGCGGTGTACATCATGTGCTGTTGACGCTGGCCGAACGTGGCGTGCTGCTCGCCGATGCGGACGGAGAACGCGTGATTCCGGCGCCACGCGTACAGGTCGTGGATACCACGGCCGCCGGCGATACCTTCATTGGCGCATTGGCGGTGGCGCTGGGTGAGGGACTGGATCTGGATGCCGCCGCCGCTTTCGGAGTGCGGGCCGCCTCGCTGTCCGTGACGCGTCCCGGCGCGCAGAGTTCGATCCCGCATCGTTCCGAACTGTGAGATTGACGCTGTCCGCGTCATTCCTTCGCACGGATCAGGGCGATGCCGCGCAACTTTCTGTTAGAAGCGACAACAGTTGCCGTCCTCATCACGCGTGGGCTTTTGCCTACGCATGTCGCCGAACAGAGATTATTTCCCGGCGCCGCGCCTGCAGGCATCCTCGATTGGGTGTGAAACGTTCGCAGGGCTTCATCGAACATGTTGGTAGACGCATCGCAACTTCCCGAAGTACATCGCAGCACGCGCCCGATTCGTCGCGCCGCCATCGCCATCGCGGTGACGGTTGCTTCCACACCGGTGCATTTCGCCGGCCCACCGCCCTCCGCCGTGCTGCCGCCTCCGGTATCTCAATCGATGAAGGAGCCGGCCCCGGCACGCGAGGGATTTTCTGAAGCAGACGTGAACGTCATGGCCAGGCAACTGGCTACGACTCCGTTTCGGCCGCCGCCCGCAGCCACTCGCAACTTGACCGATCTGGAGTACGACCAGTACCGACAGATCCAGGTGCGCTACGAGAATTCGGTGTGGGCGAAAGAGAAGCTGCCGTTCCAGATCGATCTGCTGCCTGCGGGGTTCGTCTACAAATCCGAGGTTCAGGTGGACGCCATCGAAAACGGCAAGGTCATTCCGTTGGCGGGCAGCCCTGACAGATATCGCTACGGGCCCGGCGTACCGGCAAACGTGCGCGGCGTGCCGCTGTCGCTGTCGGGCTTTCGGGTGCGTGCGCCGATCAATACGCGCGGCGTAGCGACGGAATTCATCGTATTCCAGGGCGCCAGCTACTTCCGTGCGGTCGGGCAGGGACAAGTGTACGGCCTCTCCGCACGCGGGCTGGCATTGCGCACCGCTGAGGCCGGAGGCGAAGAGTTTCCCGCCTTCACGCATTTCTGGATCGAGAAGCCGGCATTGCATGCCGACAGCATTGTGATCCACGCGCTGCTCGACAGCCCGTCGACGACGGGGGCGTATCGCTTCGATGTCACGCCGGGCAAGCAGACCCAGGTCGATGTGCATTTCACGCTTTATCCCCGGGTCGATCTGAAGAGTGTGGGCATTGCACCGCTGACCTCGATGTTTCTCTTCGACGGCACGAATCGCGCGCGCTTCGATGACTTCCGCTATCGCGTTCACGACTCTGACGGACTGCTGTTCGAGCAGCGCAGTGGCGAGCGGGTCTGGCGACAACTGGCCAACCCGAAGCAGCTGCAGATCTCCTCATTGACGGAGTCTGCGCCGCGCAATTTCGGACTGGTGCAGCGCGCCCGGCTGGTCTCTGATTATCAGGATCTGGAAGCCGGCTATGAACGTCGCCCCACGGCCTGGGTGGACATGCCAGACAATGAGGAAGCAGGCCAACTGGTTCTGGTCGAGATACCGACCAGCAACGAAACCAATGACAACATCGTCGCCTTCTGGCGGCCGCGTGATGTGATCCCCGCCGGCCATCCCTATGAAGGCCGCTACACGCTGCACTGGACCGCCGAATCGCTGCTGCCAAGCAAGGTGGCGAAATTCACGGCAGCGCGCAGCAGCCTGAGCGCGGACGGGCGCCGGCTGTTTCTTCTCGACGTGAAGGATCTGGTGCCCCGGCGCGAGGACGCTGCGGACATCACGCTCGATGTCACGACTTCGGCCGGCGCGGTGCTGCACAAGGTCGTGCAGCACAACGCCGCCATTCATGGCCTGCGTGCCAGCTTCGAGCTCGACCCGAAGGGCGCGGACCTGGTGGAGATCCGGGCCGTGCTCCGGCGCAACGCCGAAGTCATCAGTGAGACATGGCTGTATCGGTGGACGGCGGGTTGACCACTCAGCCGCCAGGCGCAATGCCTCCTGCGGCGCCGCTGCCGATGCCGACTCAGGACCTGGGATGTCCTGTCACCTGGCGCAGTGTCTCCCGGTTTGAATGGCGCGCGTTCCTGGCCAGGTTGATTCTCTGGAGCGGCACATTGCTGCTCACCGGGTATGGCCTGCGCGAAATGCTGGCCATCATTTCCGTGAACGGCGAGCCGACGATTCTGCAGCAGGTCATGGTGGTCTTCTTTGCCCTCACGCTCGCCTGGATCTCGCATGCGGCCTCCTCCGCGGTGGCAGGTCTGCTGCCCGCACGGCGCATGAAAGTCGAATCGCAGCCGGCGACGCGCACGCGCACTGCGCTGCTGATGCCGATCTACAACGAGGACGCCACGCGCACCACGGCCTCCCTGCGCGCGATGGCCGAAGCACTCGCGGAAATCGGAGCGGCCACCGGCTTCGAAATCGTGATCGTCTCCGACACCACGCAGCTGGAAGCGTGGATCCATGAAACACAGGCCGTGACGGCGTTGCGGGAATCCCTGCGCGACATCATGCCGGTGTGGTATCGCCGTCGCTGGCGCAACACGGGCCGCAAGGTCGGCAACCTGCGGAATTTCGTCGAGCACTGGGGTGCCCGCTACGATTTCATGATCACGCTCGATGCGGACAGCCTGATGTCGGGTGAAACCCTGGTACGCCTGCAGCAGGCCATGCAGGCAGATCCCGAGCTGGGATTGCTGCAGACGCTGCCACGGCTGGTCGGCCGCACCAGTCTGTATGCGCGACTGCAGCAGTTCGGCAGCCGCATGTATGGACCGCCCGCGGCGCGAGGCGTCGCCGCCTGGTCGGGAAATGAAGGCAACTACTGGGGTCACAACGCCATCATCCGCGTCGAGGCCTTTGCTGCGACGTGTGGCCTCCCCGAACTGCGCGGCCGCAAGCCCTTCGGTGGGCACATTCTTTCCCATGATTTCGTGGAGGCGGCACTGCTGCGGCGCGCCGGCTGGAAAGTGCGCATGGTGTGCGCATGGGATGGTTCATACGAAGAGAGCCCTCCCTCGCTGATCGATCTGGCGGTGCGCGACCGGCGCTGGGCACAGGGCAACTTGCAACACTCCAAGGTGCTCGGGGCGGCAGGCCTGGCATGGCACAGCCGGCTGCATTTCGCGCTCGGCATCTTCAGCTATCTGTCGTCGCCGCTGTGGCTGCTGCTGCTGCTGCTCGGGCTGGCGCTGTCGGTGCAGGCGGGCCTGCATCAGCCGCAGTATTTCGACTACGAATTCCAGCTGTTCCCCAACTGGCCGCTGTTCGACTCGCGGCGCATGCTGGCGTTGTTCGGCTTCAGCGCCGCAGTGCTGTTCGTGCCGAAAGCCCTTGGCGCCATGGCCGCGCTGTTGTCACGACGCATTGCGGGCGTGGTCGGGTATCCCGAGCTGGTGGGCAGCATGGTGGTGGAACTGTTGCTCGCCGCGTTGTATGCGCCGGTACAGATGATGCTTCAGAGTCGGCACGTGTTCGAGATACTGACGGGTCGCGACGCCGGGTGGCAGACCCAGCGGCGCAACGAAGGGACTGTTACGTGGGCAGAGGCGTGGCGATTTCATCGTGGCCACACGCTGGCGGGAATCGTCATGAGCGCGCTGTTCGCGGCGCTCGCGCCGGAGTTGCTGTGGTGGCTGTCGCCGGTGCTAGCCGGGTTGTTGCTATCCGTTCCGCTGTCGCGCGCCAGCGGCAGTGTCTGGCTGGGTCGCATGCTCGCGCGCGCGGGAGTGCTGACGATCCCGGAGGAGATCCGGCCACCGGCAGTGCTGGCACGACGCGACGCACTGCTGCGCGAAGCACCGCCGGCGGCTGAGTACGGCTTGCGCTGGCTCGCAATCGATCCCGCGGCGCGGTTGCGCCATCTGAGCGGCAACCTGCCGCCACCTTCCGCCGTGCCGGGACATCCCGACGCAGATCTGCTCACCGCGCGCCAGAAGCTGCACGATGCGCAGACTCTCGACGATGCACTGGGCTGGCTTGCTCCACGCGAACGCATCTGGGTGGCGGCGGACCCGCTGCTGTTGCAGCAGCTCGCGGGACTGCACTGCCGCCCGATGCTGCGATCGATGCGCGAAGAGCGCGTGGCCTGAGCGCGACTGACAAAGCAATCGCTTGCATGCCCATATCGCCCATGCCACCCATGCCGCAGACACCCTGCGCCTACTTGATCGCGACCATGTTCAGGCTGATGGGGAAGCCGTAAGGAGCGAAGTCGCTTGTGTCGTCGAACAGGCCAAACGACTCGACCCTTTGAATGTCGACGAAGCCCGCATCGTGCAGGGACTGGCCGAGGAATTCGAATGTCCACCCGAAGTAGTGGTAATCGTTCACGTCGACCTGGCCGCCGAACATCATCCGCATGTAGTGGAACTTGATCTGCGTCGGCGTGTTCGGACGGATAAATGCGTGGCAAAGAATGTCCAGGTCGGGCACCGAGACTTTGAATTTGCCGCCCTTGGCAAGCACCCGGTGAATACCGGCAATGGTTCGTGCCACCAGTTGCTGCGGCACGTGTTCCAGCACGTGACTCGCGTAGATTTCTTCTATCGAGCCGGCGGCAAACTGTTCCAGCGAGCCGATGTCGCCGACGAAGTCGACGCCTTCGCCCTTCTGGATGTTCAGGATCTTCCAGCCTTCCTTGACCTGTTTGCCGCCGATGTGGAGTTTCATCGCTTTCACCCTGTCTGCGTTGCGGTGGATGATAGCCTGGGGCGAAATGGCCCCGCACAGAAAGAGGCCCCGGCAGTTTCCCGCCGGGGCCTCTCATATCGATCGATGAACAGTAAGCGGATCGCTTACATGCCCATATCGCCCATGCCACCCATGCCGCCGCCACCGCCGCCATGGGCGTGCTCCGGCTCATCCTTCGGCGCATCGGCAATCATCACTTCCGTCGTCAGCAGCAGGCCCGCCACCGAAGCGGCATTCTGCAGCGCCAGACGCGTGACCTTGGTCGGATCCAGGATGCCGGCTTCGAGCATGTCGCCATACTCGCCGGTCGCGGCGTTGTAGCCGTAGGCGCCCTTGCCCGCCTTCACGGCGTTCAGGACCACCGCGGCATCTTCGCCCGCGTTCTCCACGATCTGACGCAGCGGCTCTTCGATCGACCGGGCCAGCAGGCGGATGCCCACGGTCTGGTCTTCGTTCGCGCCTTCCAGGTCCTTCAGCGCCTTCAGCGTGCGGATCAGCGCGACGCCACCGCCAGGAACCACGCCTTCTTCAACGGCGGCACGCGTGGCGTGCAGCGCGTCTTCGACGCGGGCCTTCTTTTCCTTCATCTCGACTTCCGTCGCAGCGCCGACCTTGATCACGGCCACGCCACCGGAGAGCTTGGCAACGCGCTCCTGCAGCTTTTCCTTGTCGTAGTCGCTGGTGGCTTCTTCCACCTGCTGGCGGATCGACTCGATGCGACCCTTGATGTCCGCGCCCTTGCCGGCGCCATCAATGATCGTGGTGTTTTCCTTCTCGATCGTGATCTTCTTGGCAGTGCCCAGATCGCTCAGCGAAGCCTTCTCGATCGACAGGCCCACTTCTTCCGCGATGACGGTGCCACCGGTGAGAATCGCGATGTCCTGCAGCATGGCCTTGCGGCGATCGCCGAAGCCAGGCGCCTTCACGGCAGCAACCTTCAGGATGCCGCGGATGTTGTTCACGACCAGGGTCGCCAGGGCCTCACCCTCGACATCCTCGGCCACGATCAGCAGCGGACGGCCCGACTTGGCCACGCCTTCCAGCAGCGGCAGCATTTCGCGGATGTTCGAGATCTTCTTCTCGGTGAGGAGAATCAGCGGCTTCTCGAGATCCACAACCTGCGTCTGCTGGTTGTTGATGAAGTACGGCGACAGATAGCCGCGGTCGAACTGCATGCCTTCCACGACGTCCAGCTCGTTGTCGAGGCCCGAGCCTTCTTCAACGGTGATGACGCCTTCCTTGCCCACCTTGTCCATTGCCTGCGCAATGGTCTTGCCGATGGACTCATCGGAGTTCGCGGAGATCGTGCCGACCTGCGCGATGGCCTTGTTGTCCTTGCAGGGCTTCGACAGCTTCTTCAGCTCTTCGATGGCCGCAGTGACGGCCTTGTCGATGCCGCGCTTCACGTCCATCGGGTTGCGGC
>DATNCK010000065.1:0-4017 GCA_035571575.1 Steroidobacteraceae bacterium
GAGACCGATCCGGGCGTTCGCGGCGACACGGCCACGGGCGGTCAGAAGCCAGCCAAGCTCGAGACCGGCGCCGTGGTGCGGGTGCCGCTGTTCATCAATGAAGGCGAAGTGTTGAAGGTCGACACGCGCACCGGCGAATACATCTCGCGCGCCAAGTAACGCCGCTAGGCGTTCCCCCAGGGGAAGGCCAGCACCTCATCGATCCGCGTCGCGCCTGCAGCCAGCATCGCCACGCGGTCGAATCCCAGAGCCACGCCTGCGCACGGGGGCAACCCATGCTTCAGCGCCGCAAGCAGGCGTTCATCCGGCTGCACCGCTGCCAGCCCGCGCATCGCGCGCCCTGATGCGTCCAGGGTGAAACGCCGCGCCTGCTCGGCGCTGTCCGCAAGTTCCACATAGCCATTGGCCAGTTCGATGCCGTGCGCATACAGCTCGAAGCGCAGCGCGGTGTCCGGATCGGTGCCATCCAGTTCCGCCAGTGCGGCCTGTGAGGCCGGATAGTGATGCAGGCAGGTGAGCTGGTGCCGGCCCAGTCTCGGCCCGATCACGGTGGCGACGAGGAAATCCAGCAGCTCATCGCGGCCGGCGCCGCGGATGCTCTGCGCGGCGAGGCCGTGCACTTCGCAGGCATTCGCCAAGGTGGCCTGCGGCGCGCGCAATGGGTCCAGTCCCAGCTCTCGCTGAAAGGCATCACGGTAGCTCAAAGTGTCGACGGGCGACGACGCACCCTGCCACAGGCCATTCAACAGCGTGGCAACCAGCGCCGCGGTCTCCGCCATGATGCCGGTCAGATCCAGACCTTGCCGGTACCACTCGACCATCGTGAATTCGGGATTGTGCAGGGCGCTGCGTTCGCCAGCCCGAAACACTTTGCAGATCTGGAAGATGTCGCCGCTGCCTGCAGCCAGCAGCCGCTTCATCGCATATTCCGGCGAGGTGTGCAGGTAGCGCAATCCGTCACTGAGCCGCAGCGACTGAATCTGCACATCGCTGACGGTATGTGACACCAGCAGCGGCGTTTCAACCTCGAGCACCTTGCGGGCGCGGAAGAAGTCGCGACACAGATCCAGCAGCCTGGCGCGCAGCTGCAGCGCGGGCAGCGCGGCGCTGGGACGCCAGTCGTCGCTCAAGCGGCGTTCCCGCCGACCTGCCCCAGTTCCTGGCCCATGCGCATGATGGAGCCGCTGGCCAGCCGCTCGTTCAGTGTGACGCGGTCACGTTCAAACAACAGGATCACGGTCGATCCCATGTTGAAACGCCCGATCTCCGCGCCGCGGGCGCGAAAGCGATCGGCCGCCGGCGGCAGTGGAATCGCGCAGGCCTTGCGGGGCTGGCGCGGCGTGACGTCTCCGTGCCACACCGTGGCCATGCTGCCCACATTCAGCGCGCCCACGAAGATCACCGCAAACGCACCACAGGGACCTTCGAACAGCAGTACCAGGCGTTCGTTGCGCGCGAACAGATCGGTGACCACGGCCGCGGCATTGGCGTTGACGCTGAACAGGCGGCCAGGCACGTACCACATCTCCTGCAGCGTGCCATCTGCGGGCATGTGGATGCGGTGATAGTTGTACGGTGCCAGATAGATCGTGGAAAAAAGGCCATTGACGAATTTCGGTGCCCAACGCGGTGCCGCACCAGCCAGCAATGCATCCAGCGTGTAGTAACGGCCTTTGGCTTGCAGCAACTGATGGAGTCGCAATGCGCCGAGCTGGCTCATGGTGCCATCCACGGGGCTCACCAGCGTCGATGCGCCTCCTGCCAGTGGCCGTGCATCGGCGCGCAGCGCGCGCGTGAAGAATTCGTTGAAGCTGGCATAGGCATAGGGATCGGTCTCGACGGCATCGGACAGATCGGGCTTGAAGCCGACCATGAACAGCCTGGTGATGGTGTTTTTCACCGGGAGGTTGCGTATGCGCGTGAGTCTGAGCACGCAACGGGAGATCAGGTGATGCGGCAGCAGATACTGCAGGCGGATGCCAATGGAGCTCATGGTTCAGCCTTGAGTGCGCAGCAGAGTCAGCAGATCGGCCTGCAGCTGGTCCAGCGCGAACGGTGGACTGAATACTGCAGCCAGGCGGCCGCTGGAATCGAGATAGAACAGGGTGGCCGAATGATCGACGGAATAGTCGCCGCCGGCCAGCGGCTGGACATTGCGCGCAGCGCCGATGCTCCGCAGCAGCGGATCCAGGCTGGCGTCTTCGCCGCGCAGGCCGACGAGGCTGCCGCCGAAGGCATTGACGTAGCGCTGCAGCGTGAGCTGGTCATCGCGTGCCGGATCCACGGTCACGAACAGCATGCGCAGCCGGCTCAGTGCCGGATCGCGCGCCAGCTGTGCCATCAACGCCAGTGTAGTCGGGCACACGTCGGGGCAGTGCGTGAAGCCGAAGAACATCAGGCTGGGTTTGCCCTGCAGCTGCGCATTGCCGAAGCTGCCGCCCTGATGGTCGCTGAGGGAAAAACTCGCCAGTGCGCGCGGCTGTGGCAGAGCTGTGCCGCTCTGCAGCGGCAATGCGCTGTGGCTGAGCTGTCGTGCGACCATATAGCCGGCCGCAGCAGCGGCCAGCATCATCAGGCCCACATAGACAAAGGTCCGGTTCCGGTTCATGCGTGAAGTATCCCATACCGGGCGTAGCGTCCGGGCTCCTGCCACCCGTGCCACCATCCTGCGCAGTGCAGTGACGCGGCTGCGACGCGCCCGCCTGTATTACGGGCACGGCACGGAGAATGCGCGTGACGACGCCGCTGCATTGCTCGCCCATGCGCTGCGATTGCGCCGCCCGCTGGAAGTCAAAGACCTGCAGGGTCCGCTTTCGCGGCTGGCAGCGGACCGCTTCGAGGCCTTGCTTGCACGCCGCATGAAAGAGCGCCTGCCAGTGGTGTATCTCACAGGCCGCTGCTGGTTTGCCGGCCTGCCTTTCTACGTCGATCAGCGCGTGCTGATTCCTCGCTCGCCCATCGCCGAACTGATCGAGCGCAGGTTCGCCCCCTGGGTCGATGCGGACTGCGTCCGTCGCATTGCTGACCTGGGCACGGGTTCGGGTTGCATCGCGCTGGCCTGCGCGATGGCGTTTCCTCGCGCGCAGGTGGATGCCGTGGACATCGATCCGGCTGCGCTGGCTGTGGCCCGGATCAATCGTGAGGCACTGCGTCTGGCTCGACGCGTACGGGTGGTGAAATCCGACTTTTTCCGTCAGCTGGGGGCCCGTCGCTACGATATGATTGTGAGCAATCCGCCCTATGTTGGCGCGAAGGAATACGCCAGTCTGCCGCCGGAATACGCACACGAACCGGCAGCGGCGCTGCTTTCAGGCGAGGACGGCATGCAGGCGGTGCGAGTGTTGCTGCGCGGCGCGCTGCGGCATCTCACGCCGCAGGGCGTGCTGATCGTCGAGGTGGGCAACACCGAGACCACCGTGCAGCGAGAGTTTCCGCATCTGCCATTCACCTGGCTGTCCTTCGAGCGCGGTGGTGGCGGAGTGTTTCTGCTCACTGCGCGGCAGCTGCGGGCGGCGCGGGGCAGTTTTTAGAAGAGGTCCGTTGTGAGTGGTAACAGCTTCGGCAGGTCCTTCGTGGTCAGCACCTTTGGCGAGAGTCATGGGCCGGCGCTGGGCTGCGTGATCGATGGCTGCCCACCAGGACTGCCGCTGACTGAATCCGATCTGCAGGCGGATGTGGATCGCCGCCGCACGGGCACGTCGCAGTTCGTCAGCCAGCGCAAGGAAGGCGATGCGGTGCGCATCCTTTCCGGCGTGTTCGAAGGTGTGACCACCGGCACGCCCATTGGCCTGCTGATCGAGAACACCGACGCGCGCTCGCGCGATTACGACAAGCTGAAGGATCGCTTTCGGCCCGGTCACGCCGACTACACCTATCAGCAGAAATATGGCCTGCGCGACTATCGCGGCGGCGGCCGGTCTTCCGCGCGCGAAACCGTGATGCGCGTGGCTGCCGGTGCCATCGCACGCAAATACCTCGCGACGCGGCTGGGCGTGGCCATCAGTGGCTACGTCACGC
>DATNCK010000066.1:0-9445 GCA_035571575.1 Steroidobacteraceae bacterium
GGTCTGGCTGTCGAGCGAATGGATCCAGCCCGTGGCCTCACCAGTGGGCTCGACCGTACCGCCCCAATCCGCCTCGCCAGGCTTGTAAACCGCATTCGGAGCCAGCTTGATGATGAAGCAGATATCCACAGCGCCGACGACCAGCGCGCTGTTCTGCCAGTCCATGGCCGGACCATTCCATTCCACGCCTCCCGCAAACCCGGGACACATGCGTGAACCCTGGTTGGTGGGCGGCTTCTTGATCTGCTCGACGGTGGTCACTGGCACACGAAACACCACGTTGTGTGTATCGCGGTCGATGACCGTCACGTGCCCATCCTTGCCCCCGATTGCAAGCAGGTCGCGCGCGCCGGTGGGACGGTACAGCATTGGTGCGGCCGTGAGGTCCAGATCCATCCAGTCGCCGGGCGACACTTGGTGCCACCACTTGAGCCCGCCGGTGCGCGCATCCAGCACGACGACGGAATTCGTGAACAGGTTTTCGCCGGGGCGGTAGTTGCTGTCGAGATCGGGCCAGGGATTGCCCACCGGAACGAACAGTTCGCCGCGGCTCACATCCAGCGACATGGCTCCCCACACACCGCCACCACCCGTCTTCGCGCTCTCGGGACGCTTCCAGGTCTCGGCGCCGGTCTCCTTGCCCATGGGAATCGTATTGAAGCGCCACAGCTCCTTGCCCGTGGCCGCATCAAAAGCCAGCACGCGTCCGCGTATGCCCAGGTCGCTGCCGGAGATGCCCATGTAGACCACACCCTGCCAGGCCAGTGGTGCGCCGGAGGTGGACTCCCCCAGTCGTGGCGAGGCAATGACGTTCTTCCACAGCAGCTTGCCGGTGGCGGCATCCAGAGCCACGAGACGACCATCGCAAGTGCCCCGGAACACACGCCCGTCGAGCAGCGCCACGCCCCGGCTGGAACCGCCGCAGCGTTCCTCATCCGGCTGGTAGGCGAACTTCCAGCGCAAGGCGCAGGTTGCTGCATCCATCGCAACGGTCTCGCGCGCGGTGCCGGTGTAGATGACGCCGTCGCGAACGATCAGCCCGGCGTGAAAGGAGGTGGGACCATCGATCTGCACGCGACACACTTCGCCCAGCTGCGATGCATTGCCGGTGTTGATCTGCTTCAGCGGCGAATAGCGCTGGCCATCGAGGGAGTTGTTGTATGAGGTCCAGCTGGCACCGGGCGAAGCGTCCTGGGCCATCACGGCGCCAGCGAGCAGCGCCGCAGACAGCGTCATCGCTGCAGCCGCCAGACGAGTGCAAATCGACATGCAACCCCCAAAACGAACCCTGATCCGGGCTTCTGGCCAGCAGCCTAGGGAACCTCTACGCGGGTAGCAAGGGCTATTCGAACAGTCGCCACTCGGGCTGGTAGTTCAGGCCCAGCTGCACGATGCGATTCAGCAGCTGCTCGTAGCTCAGGGCCGCGGCCTCGCCGGATTCGGCGAAATCCTCGCCATAGGTGAGGTTCGGATTGGCATTGGCCTCGAGCACGAACACGCTGCCGTCTGCACGCATGCGCATGTCCATGCGGGCGTAGCCGCTCATGTGCAGCGCGCGATACACACGTTTTGCAATCGTGGCGATCCGCGCCGCTTCGGCCGATGAAAGATCTTCCGCGCGACCGGTGCGTATTCCGTGATGGCGCTGGTAGACCGGATCCCATTTCACCTTGCGTGTGGCAATGCCCGCCTGCACATCCGACAGCTTGCCGAAATCCAGCTCCCACACCGGAAAGGTCGTGAGCCGCTCGTTGCCCATCACGCCCACATAGAGTTCACGGCCTTCAATGTACTGCTCGGCCAGCGCATCGCTCTGCGTCTGCGTATGAATGAACTCGACACGCTCGCGCAACCGCTCGCGATCATGAACGATCGACGCCTGCGAAATGCCCAGTGAGGCATCCTCGGTCGCCGACTTGACGAACAGCGGATATTCCACGCCGCGCGGCTCGCGCCAGGTCTTGCCCCAGGGGAACAGATGGAAGCGCGGCGTGGGGATGCGGTGGTACGCCAGCACCTGCTTGGCCAGCACCTTGTCGCGACTGAGCATCATGCCGCGCGGATTGCAGCCAGTGTAGGGCTGACGCATCAGCTCCAGCAGCGCAACCACGTAGTGATCGTAGGCCGTGATGCCAGAGAACTCCTCCAGCAGATTGAAGGCGATCTCCGGCCGCCAGTCGCGCACCACGCGGCGCAGTTCGCCGATGCGATCCCCGATGCCCAGCACACGCACTTCATGGCCGATGTTGGACAGTGTCGACAGTACGTTGTACTCGGTGCGGCAGGCCTCGATCTCGTCCTCGGACAGACCGCGCAGATCATCCGGCGGAATCAGGTCGGCGTTCACCAGCAGCAGAATGCGCCGCTTCTTCACAATGCGTAGTTCTCGCGGTTGCGTTTCAGGATGCCGAGCACGATGCGCTGCACCAGCCGCAGGAAGGCGCGTTTGGCGCTGCGCCGGTCATGGCGCAGGTGCAGATGCATGTAGCTGCAGCGGTGGACCAGGAGGTCAAGCACATGTCCGACCACATAGCGATGCAGCCGTGCGCGCCGCACCAGCAGACGCTCGATCTGCGGGCGGATTTCGCGCAGAAACGCGGCTGCCGCATCGCGACGTCGCTGCGGCTGCAGCGTGAAGATGCGGCGCAGCGCCTCATCGTAACGGCCGTCCTCCAGGGTGTAGCGGTCCACCTTGCGGCGGTAGTGTTCGGCCAGGGTGCGCCGCGAATTGTCCACAGCCTCAATGGTACGGCGCGTGCGCACCCGCGCATCGCGGCACGCAATCTCCCGCATCAGCTCGTCGACATACTCCAGCTTGTGTACTGCCGGCCAGCCGGCGTAGTCGCGCCGCCAGCGCGAGCGGGGCTGCAACCAGACCGCGAAGGTTTCGGCGAAGTCTTCCGTGGGATGACTCTGCGCATACCAATGACCCAGATGCAGCACGTAGCGTCGACTGGCGGGCCGCGGGGTATAGGTGTCCGGATAGGCTTCTCTGGCGCTACCGAACACGCCACGCCAGTCGGCGCGCTGCCGCAACTGGTAGGCCGTGTCCAGCGCATGACCGGCCTCGTGCCGCAAGATACGCATCAGCCAGCGGCTGCTACCGCCTTCCACCTGATGCATCAGGCGTCGCTCCAGTCGCATCAGTCGTGGTTGCGCCAGGTAAAAAGGCAGGGCTATGCCGGGCACGCCATCCGGCGAAAACCATTCTTCAGCGAACCAGAAGTGGGGACGAAAACCGATGCCGCGTGATTGCAGCTCGGCATACAGGCGCTGCATGTGACCCGCCACCATGCCCGTGGTGCGCGGCAATTGCAGATCGCGAAAGCGAAGCCGCAGCAGTTCCGTTTCTGAAAGCCGCGCCAGCCCTGCTTCGCGGTATTTTTCTGTCCTCGCCTTCGCCACTGCAAGCCACTATAACCGAAGCGGCGGGACAGCCACCGCTTCGGTTGGCGGGCTCAATGCAGCTGGAAATTGACGCGGAAATCCTTGCATGAGGCAACCGCCACACCGCCACGCGTGGCAGGCGTGAAGCGCAATGCCTCGCTCGCCCACTTTACCGCGGCGCCATCGAGCAGGGCCGATCCATTGGGCTTCACAACCTGCGGGGTCGATGACAGCTTGCCCGCGGCATCGACGCAGGTACGCACGACCACCGCACCAGCCTGACTCATGCGAATCGCCTGCGGCGGGTAGTAGTCATTGGCAGGCCGGACGGCGCGGTACTGGATAGGTGTGTCCACGGCAGCGGAATCGGCATCACTCTGATCAGTCGCGGCGATCGCGGTGCTGTCGACGGGCACATCCGGGGTATCCACTTCAACCGGAACCGGCACGGTCACTTCCACAGGCGCCAGCGGCACTTGGCTGGCCTTGGTGATGACAGGAGTGGGCTTCGGCTGTTCGGGCTGATTGATCCAGGCAAGTTTGATCGCGTTGGGGTTCTTGTCACTGACCGCCTCGGCGATCTTCCACGCCATCAGGCCCGCGATCAGCGCGGCATGCAGGCCGATGATTACAGCCATCACCACGGTGCGGCCCGAAGTGATGTGCATTCTTTGCACGTAGGTAGTCATTTCCGAACTCCTCGCATGAGACAGGAACAGAGTCACTTGCGAGGCTATTGAGCGCAACGCGCTGCATCGGAAAACCCTGTAGGAAAGCGCTTGCGTCGGCGCCAGACGACAGCCGCTGCAGCGAAGGCCCAGGCAATGAGCGGTGCAGCAACTCACCGCTCCGGGACGTTCAGTGCAGTGTGAAGTTGACGCGGAATTCCTTGCAGGCTGGCACCGCTGCGCCACCTCGTGTCGCGGGCGTGAACTGCAAGGCCTCGCGCGCCCATGTCACCGCGGCGGCATCCAGCAGGCGCGAGCGGCTGCTGCTGGTCACCTGCGGAACAGATGACAGCGCGCCCGACGCGTCAACACAGGCGCGCACTATCGCCACCCCCTGCTGCTCCAGGCGAATGGCCTGTGGCGGATAGTAGTCATCGGACGATCGCATGGCTCGATATCGCAGCGGCGTATCTGCTGGTGCTGGCCGGCTTTCCGCAATCACGCTACCCGCGCTGCCGGTCACTACCTCATCGGTGACGGCAATGGTGTTGGGTCTTTCTTCGCTGTCGTCGATACGGACAAGATCAGGCGCATCCAGCGGCATATAGTTGTTGATCGTCTGAATCATGGGGCGTTCCGGTGCGTCGGGTGGCGGAGCGCGCAGCGGATCCGGGTTCACATCCACCAGCTGGATGGGGTCAGTCGATGTCCTGGTGATGACCTCTGCGATCTGCCAGGCCATGAGTCCCGAAATTGCCGCTGCATGCAGGGCAATCGTCACTGCGAGAACCAGTTGTCGGCCGGAGAGTATCGATGCCTGTCGTACCTGAGCACTCATGATGAAACCTCCCTTCATCTGGAACGCCAGAATCTCTGCCCACAGGTGAGACGGAGCAGGAAGGGAAAAGATTGGTCACCAGGGCGCTCACGCCGGCAATCTGCCTGCCAAAGCAGGCATCGAGGCTAGCGCAGCGCGCCGAATACCTTGCGCAGCAAGGCGCTGGCTTGTCCCAGTGGATTCTTGCGGATGGCGGCTTCCTCATGCGCCATCGTCAGGAACAGCCCATCCAGTGCCTTGCGCGTCACATAGCCATCGAGGCTGGCATCCTTCTGATCTATCAGGCCCAGCGCACTGGCCCTTCCGGCCACATCGTTGTACTGCTTGGCGAGATTCACATTGGCCGTGGCCTTGCTGACGATGGGCATGAAACGTTCGGTGAGCTTGTCCGACATCGCGCCTTTGAAATACTGCGTTGCCGCGTCCTCTGGTCCACGCACGATGGCCAGCGCATCCTTGACGCTCATTTTCTGGATGGCATCGACAAACAGCGTCCTGGCTTCCGGCACTGCGGCTTCCGCCGCGCGATTCATCGCCAGCTGCAATGCATCGGTCTGCTTGCCCATACCCAGCTTGCTCAGTTTCTTCGCGGCCTTCTCCAGCTTCCCCGGCAGGGGAATGCGCACCTCGGGGTTGCTCATGAAACCGTCGGTCCTGCCCAGCGCGTTGATGGCCACCGTAGCGGCCTGGTTCAAGGCAGCTTTGAGTCCGTCCGAGGATTCCGCAGCCGTTGGTGCGGACGCTGCGGCAGCCATCACCGGTCCGCACAGCAAGACCGACCAAAGCCAGGTCAAGTTTTTTTTCATGTCGTGCCTCCCGCCAGGTAGGGCTTCGCCCAGACCAGACCCGTGAATGTGTCTGACGCCGGAATGTACTCGCAACCGACGTGCCCGTCGTAACCCAAGGTGTCCAGGCGCGCGAGCAGCCGCTCGAAATTGATCTCGCCGCTGCCCGGTTCGTGGCGGCCGGGATTGTCTGCGATCTGTATATGCCCGATCCACGGCATCAGTCTTTCGATGGAGCGCATCAGATCGCCCTCCATGATCTGCATGTGATACACGTCGTACTGCAGGCGGATGTTGCCGCGGTCAGCGGCCGCGATGCATTCCAGCGCCAGTCGCGTGCCGTCGAGCAGATATCCGGGCACGTCCACGCGCGTGTTGATGGGCTCGATCATCACCTCGGCGTCCACTTCCGCCAGCCGATCGGCCGCCCGCGAAATGCTCGCCACGAACTGCTCGAGATGAAGCCTGCGGTCCGCTCCTTCCGGCAGCAGGCCAGCCATCACATGCACACGACGGCAATCGCCGGCTTCAATGTACTGCAGCACCGTGTCGATGCTGGCATCGAAGTCCTGCTCTCGACCCGGCAGCGATGCGATGCCGCGCTCGCCATTTTCGCTGCGCCCCGGCGGCGCATTGAACAGCACCCACCGCATGCCCGCCTGTTCCAGTTTGGCGGCGAACTGTCGCGGCGGCACTGCATAGGGAAACTGACATTCCACCGCAGCGAACCCGACCTCAGCCGCGGCATCGATGCGCTCCAGCAGCGGCAGTTCCGGAAACATCGTCGAGATATTGGCAGCCAG
Organism: Steroidobacteraceae bacterium; assembly: GCA_035571575.1. Taxonomy (GTDB): domain Bacteria; phylum Pseudomonadota; class Gammaproteobacteria; order Steroidobacterales; family Steroidobacteraceae; genus ZC4RG30. The sequence continues at coordinate 6,482 of DATNCK010000066.1, forward strand.
GCGAACCATGGGCGCTACCTTACCCTGCGGATTGCCTGGGGTGATACGCTTTCACCAATTCAAAGTACTCGGGGGAGTCGCCGCATCATGCGCTTGTCAAAACGTTCCGTACTGGGCATCGCCTTCTCCATGCTGTTGTCTGGGTGCGGCAAGCAGGCCAGCGAACCCGCGCAGACCGCGACGCCCGCCCGGACTCCCGCAGCGATAGACGATGCGCGACTGGCCGGCGCCGACGCCGAGCCGCAGAACTGGCTGGCGCATGGCGGCAACCAGCAGGCACATCGCTACTCAGGCCTCGACCAGATCAAGCCGGAAAACATTTCACGGCTGAAGCCCGCCTGGTACCTGGAATTCGACACCTATCGCGGCCAGGAATCCACGCCCATCGTGGTCGATGGCGTCATCTATGTCACCACGGCGTGGAGCAAGGTGTATGCGGTAGACGCGAAAAGCGGCAAGGCGCTGTGGCAGTACGATCCAAAGGTGCCCGGCCCCGCCGCGGCGAAGAACTGTTGCGATGTAGTGAGCCGCGGCGCCGCGGTTTATCAGGGCAAGGTGTACGTCGCGACTTACGACGGCAGACTGATCGCGCTGGATGCAGCCAAGGGCCAGCCGGTATGGACGGCACAGACGGTGGACCCGGAAGGCATGTACACCATCAGCGGCGCGCCGCGCGTGGGTGCGGGGCTGGTATTCATCGGCAATGGCGGTGGTGAATTCGGCGGGCGCGGCTATGTCAGCGCCTACGAAGCCGACACTGGCAAACTGGCCTGGCGCTTCTACACCACGCCCGGCGATCCCAAGAAGCCAGATGGTGCTGCGTCGGATGACGTCATGGCCTCGCTGGTTCAACCCACGTGGTTCGGCCCCTACGACCCGGCCCGTGGCGGTGGCATGGTGTGGAACTCCATCGTGTATGACGCCGAGCTCGGCCAGCTTTATCTGGCCACGGGCAACGGCTACCCATGGCCGCGCAAATACCGCTCCGCTGGCAAGGGCGACAACCTGTTCATCAGCTCGGTGGTCGCAGTAGATGCGCGCACCGGCAAGTACAAGTGGCATTACCAGGAGGCACCGGGCGAAAGCTGGGACTACGACTCCATCGCCGACATGATCCTCGCCGACCTCAACATCAACGGCGCAGTGCGCAAGGTGCTGATGCACACGCCGAAGAACGGCTTCTTCTACAACATCGATCGGCGTGATGGAAAACTGATCTCGGCCGAGCCTTTCGTGCCCGGTGTCACCTGGGCTTCGCGCGTGGATCTGAAAACGGGCCGGCCGGTGGTCGATCCCAGGGCGTATTACACCGACAAGCCCGTACGCCTCAGCCCGGGCGAAGGCGGCGGACATTCGTGGCAGCCCACCGCCTTCAGCCCGAAGACCGGGTTCATGTATCTGCAGGCCAATGCCAATGCCTCGACCCGCTACATTCCGCGCGGCAGCTACAAGTACGTAAAAGGCATGGACTACCTCGGGCTGTACCACTTCGTACAGCACGCGCCCAACGAGACACCGCCGAAGGATGATCCGAACGCGCCGAAGCCCGAAACCTATCTGCTGGCCTGGGATCCGGTGGCGCAGAAGGCGGCGTGGAAGTCTCCAGGCCCAGGTGCGGGCGTTCTGGCCACGGCAGGCAACCTGGTATTTCAGGGCCACAGCCGCGATGTGCAGATGGGCAGCCTCGCTGCGCACCGCGCAGACACCGGCGAACAGGTCTGGTCCTTCGACACACCCAACGCCGTCATCACCGCCCCGGTCAGCTACAGCGTGGATGGCGAGCAGTACATCCTCGCGGCCACGGGCGCTGGTGGCGGCTCCATCATCGCGGCTCCACAGGTCATGCGGCAGCGGCAGATGGGCCGGCTGGTGGCCTTCAAGCTCGATGGCACTGCGCAGCTGCCAGCCGATCCGCCGCCGGCCGGGCCCTTCGTGCAGGTGAAGGACAGCTTCCCGGCCGCCGACGTCGATCGTGGCAAGCAGCTGTACGTGGAGTTCTGCGCACGCTGCCATGGCCTGGAAACGCGTGCTTCGGGCATCACACCCGATCTGCGCCGCTCGCCGGCACTGCTGGACGGCGTATTGTGGAAGTCCATCGTCGAGGACGGCACGCTGGCAGCCAATGGCATGATTTCCTGGAAGCCCTACCTGCCGGGGGGAGCCACGGAAATGATTCGCGCCTACGTCAGCGAACAGACGCGCCTCGCCGCGAAGAGCGGCACGCCGTAAAATGGCGTATGAGCAATGACAGATCGGCGCAGGTACTGACCTATCTGCATGGGCTGCAGGACCGTCTCTGCAGCACCTTTGGCGAAGGCATGGACGGCAGCTTCCTGCGCGATGAATGGCAACGGCCGGCTGGCGAAGGCAAGTTGCAGGGCGGCGGCGTCACCGCTTGCCAGGAAGGCGGTGGCGTGATGGAGCGCGCAGGCGTGGCACTTTCCGACGTGCGGGGCTCGCAGCTGCCGCCTGCGGCGACTGCGCGCAATCCGCATCTGGCTGGTCGCGAATTCCGTGCCATGGGGGTCTCGGTAGTCATGCATCCGCGCAATCCTCATGCCCCCACCAGCCACATGAATGTGCGCTTCTTCAGCGCCGGCGATGTGTGGTGGTTCGGCGGCGGCTTCGACCTCACGCCCTGCATTCCCTATGAAGAGGACATGGTGCTGTGGCATCGCGCCGCGCGCGATGCTTGCGATGCGATCTCTCCGGCCTTCTATCCCATCGCACGCGCGCACTGCGATGAATACTTCTTCCTGAAGCATCGCGGCGAGGCGCGCGGCATCGGCGGCATCTTCTACGACGATGTGAACGAACAGTCTCCCGGCACGCCGCTGACCTGGGAACAGGGCTTCGCACTCATGCAGCGCGTGGGCAATGCCTTTCACGATGTCTATCGTGAAATCATGAACCGACGTCGCGACACGCCGCACACGGCACGCGATCGCAACTATCAACTGCATC
>DATNCK010000067.1:0-19059 GCA_035571575.1 Steroidobacteraceae bacterium
GACCTGGCTCGGCACGGTGGTCTGGTTGGCCAGAGCGTTCGAGAACGGGAAGTGCGACTGCTCCTTGGCATTGTAGTAGGCCACGGAGGCGAAGAATTCCGCGTTGTCGCCGATCTCCTTGGTGAACTTGGAGAACGCGCCGGCGCGCCGTTCATCACCCTGCAGCTGTCCGTACAGGTTGCGGCGATCCGCGCCGCAGTACAGCCCGCCCGGCGTGAACGCGGTGCCGAGCCCCGAGTCATCGAACTGCTTCTGCGTGAAGGTGACCGGCGTCAGTCCCGGCAGCACATTGCAGCCCGCGGCCTGATTCAGCAGACGGTAGGGGCCGGTGGCTCCGCCGCCCGTGGCGTTGGTCGGCCTCACGACCGCTGCGTAGGAAGTCGTGCTGCCCGTGATCTGGCTGAAGAAAACGCCGTCGTCGTCCACGCCGTTAGTCACGCCCCAGATCGCGTTGTTCTTCAGGCAGTGGCCGCCGGCATCGCAGATGCCGTTGAGGTTTTCACTATTGGCCGGATAGGGCAGGTCGCGCGCCCAGATCGGCTCCGACTTCTGCAGCTCGCCGCCAATGTAGAAGTTGTAGCCGTCCGCCTTCAGGTTGCCCATGCCCCAGCTGCCATCCAGATGCAGCTCGGTGCCGCCACCGGTGTTGACGGCCTTGCCGCCCGACACGTTGGCGTGGAAACCCGTGATTTCTTTTTTGGTGATCACGTTGACCACGCCGGCAATGGCATCGGCGCCATAGGTCGACGAGGCGCCATCCTTCAGCACTTCGATCCGGTCGATCACCGACTGGGGAATCGTGTTGAGGTCGACGAAATTGCGATGGCCGTCGTCCGCGAACGGATACACCGCCATGCGGACGTTGTCGAACACCGTGAGCGTGGCCTGCACCGTGAGGCCGCGCAGCGAGGGGGCGGAGCCGCCGGATGCAAAGTTGCCACCACCGCCGTTCCAGCCATTGTTCAGTGTGCCCGAGCCATTGGCCGTCAGCCGCTGCAGTGCCTCACCTACAGTGTTGATGCCCCGCTCCTGCAGGGATTCCGCGGTGAGCACTGTTACGGGTGACGGGGTTTCCGTGTCCGTGCGTCGCAGCAGGGAGCCGGTGACGATGACTTCTTCAATCTCTTCACTTGCGGCATTGGCCACTTCCGGCATCTGCGTCGCAGCGACGACTACAGTTGCCGCGAGCAGTGCCCTGCGGACCGAAGCCGCGATCGTGTGACGGCTTTCACAATCAGATTGCAATTTCATTGATGGATGACTCCGAGCAGTTTTTGTTGGTGCAATTCGCAACGTGCCTTATGCGTTCTGCCTATGGGCTGATACGCAAGTAAGGTGATCATATACACGGGATTTTGCGTCTGAAAAGGGATGTAGCTGAGAAACAACGCTATTCGGAAGCAGTCCGAATGGACGTAAGTGCGTGATTTATGCGGTTAATTCGCAAAGATCTGCATAAAAATGCATATGCTCCCCACCCGGCGGCGACCTGTGTTGCGTTGGTGCAACGCGCACTGTTTCAGGGCAACAAAAAAAGCCCGGCTTGCAAGGCAGGCCGGGCTTCTTTGGTTATCACGCAGTTGGCGTGTTTTGGTGCAGCTACTTCACGTCGTTGCGCCGCAGGACGACGCGCCGATTCTGTGCACGGCCGTCGGCGGTCTTGTTGTCTGCCACCGGCTGGGTTTCGCCCAGACCCTTGGCTTCCAGGCGTGTCGGGGATACGCCCTTGTCGACCAAATATTTTCTGACCGAATCAGCACGTCGCTGCGAGAGCTTCAGGTTGTAGTCGTCATTACCCACGCTGTCGGTATGACCTTCGACCACGCCGCTGGCTGACGGCACGGTCTTGGTCATGAACTCGACCACGCGCTCCAGGTCCGGATACGACTCGGGTTTGATCTTGTCCGAGTTGGTATCGAAGTAGACCTCGAGACGCACGGTGAGACTGCAGCCGACGCTATCGACCTTGTCGCCGGCAGGCGTGTTGGGGCAGCGGTCCGCGGTATTCACGACGCCGTCCTTGTCGTCATCCGCCGGTGGTGGGGGAGGCGGCGGTGGCGGTGGCGGAGGCGGAGGCGGTGGCGCTGGCCGCGGCGGCGGTGGTGGTGGTGGTGGTGGTGGCGGAGGTGGAGGCGGCGCTGCCTTCTCGCCACCGAAGGCCAGCTGCAGTCCCAGGCCAGCGAGCACATCCGTGTAGGGACGGCCGATGGATTTGCGCAGGCCTCCCTCCAAACGCAGCTGCAGCTTGTTGCCACTGCTGAAGGTGAACAAGTCAGCCAGTGCGCCCACTGTCAGCTTGGCAGCGACCTCGTTTTCGGGCTTGCCAGTTTTGGCGGCCTTGACCACGCCGAAACCCAGATCCGCGAACGGGCTGAAAGCCTGGTCCCGATTGAATACCCGGGTCGCATCGAAGGTGAGGCCTTTGATTTCGCGGTCGCCCGCGGCGCGACGGTTGTCATGGTTCGACTGGAAGATGCCGAAGCCGACATCCCAGCGCTCGTTGATGGCATTGCCGAGATTGGCGTAGAAGCCACCCGCATTGTCCAGCCCGCGGTCAGAGTCCGGACCAGTCCAGAGAGCGCCAGCGCCCAGTGTCCACTGTCCAACCTCGGTGCCGGCATGCGCGGCGCAAACGCCACCCGCCAACGCGGCGCAGGTTGCCAGCGTCAATAGAGACCTTTTCATAGTCGCTCCCCTAGTTATTCGATCCACCGGTGGTGGATCTGGCCATGCTACTGGCTGCGCGGTAGCAACCACAAATTCATGGCAGTGATAGATGCCGAGTCAACGATGAGGAGCGCAGTTCAGTGATTGAATCGCGGATACAACAAGTGATCGCCGACGTGAATCCCTCGTCGGTGCGCTTCGCCGCCGAGAATTTCCAGCACGCCAGCCACCTCGCCGCCGGAGTCGATGATGGCCTCGCTCAGCGGCACCGCATGCTCGTGGATATGCGTGATACGTCCCTTGTCGTCGAAAAACACCATGTCCAGCGGCACATAGGTGTTCTTCATCCACATGTTCATCGATCGCGTGTCGGGCAGCAGGAACAACATGCCGTAGTCGGCCGGCAGCTGCTGGATCCACATCAGCCCCTGCTGCTGCTGCGCAGAAGTCTCGGCGATCCAGATGGAGAACTGGTCGCGTCCGCCGCTGCGCTGGATGCTCAGCGTGTCGCGCCGGAAGTCGCGCAGCTGCGTGGGCTGGAAATCGTCGCGCGGAGCCTGCGCGCAGGCCGGAGCGAGCGCTGCGCACAGGGCCAGCCACAAGAAAGCCAACTGCCTCACGGCCGGATGTTTCATGGGGAGTTTCCTGTATTCACCACGCCGGTGAATTCGAAAGTGGGGATGAGCAGCCGCGAATCGCCGGCCAGTTCGGCAGCGGGGTCGGTGCAGTAACCGCGTACATGGATGCGTTCGATGTGCTCTGCCGGCAGCGGCGCGCGCTGCAGGGTTTCCACGGCACAGTGACTGTCGCCGCGTGTGGCGAACATCTGCCCGCTGCCTTCGAGGATGACGGTGATATTGGTGGGCAGGGCCTGCGCAGCGCCCGCGGCCACATCCTTCGAGTCGATGCCGAAGATGAAACGCAGCTGGCGCCGGGCGTCATCACCTGGCAGCGGTCCGGCCAGCGTCATGCGCAGTCCGCTTCCATCGGGGCGTGGGCCGCCTTCACACTGCATGCGTTCGTTGCTCCAGCTGAGTTCGGCAGTGAGTGCGCCCCGCAGCCGGGCCTGCAGGAAGCCGCCGCCACTGGAGATGCACCCGCCCGATGCCGGTCTGGCCGCGGCCACGGCGGTCTGGGTGCTGTCGCCCTGATCCGAGGCGCACGCCGTCATGGCCAGCACCAGGCACGCGGCAAGGCACAGCCGTCGCGCCAGTCCTGCGCCGATCTGCCTGTTGGTGGTGGCATCCAACCGTGACTTCATCATGACCGCACAGTTTATGGTTGGACGGCCAAAGTGTGTGCCCATTCGTCGGCCGCAGGACGGTCTGCCGTTAAACTAGCTGCATGCAACTCGTCGAAATTTCGCCGGTTCTGCCGGCCGCGCTGAGCCGTCTGCCCGAGCTGGCAGGCAATCTTTCCTACAGCTGGCATCGGGCGGCGCGCGCGCTGTTCGAAGATCTGGACCAGGCGCTATGGCGCCAGACCCAGGCCAACCCGCGATTGATGCTGCGATGTGTGAGCCAGGCCACGCTCGACGCCGCCGCGAAAGACCAGAACTACCTGCGGCGTTACGCGGCAGTGCTGGAGAACTACGACCGTTACCAGTCCCAGGCCGCTGTGCGCGGTGGTCTGCCGTTGGTGGCTTACTTCTGCGCGGAATACGGCTTTCATGAGAGTTTTCCCAACTACTCCGGTGGCCTGGGCATTCTGGCCGGCGACCATTGCAAGGCCGCCAGCGACGAACAGCTGAACTTCGTCGCCGTGGGCCTGCTGTATCGGCAGGGGTACTTCACGCAGTCGGTGGACAGTGACGGCTCCCAGCATGCGGGCTACCGCGACGCCGACCCGCGCGACCTGCCGGTGGAGCCGGTGCGCAACGCCGCCGGCGAGTGGCTCGAAGTGCGCGTGCCCATCGCTGCGCGCGAGATCGCCGCGCGTCTGTGGCGGGCGCAGGTCGGCCATGTTTCGGTGTACCTGCTCGATACCAATGTGCCGGCAAACTCCGAGGCAGATCGCGACATCACCTTCCGCCTCTATGGAGGCGACGAATCGCATCGCATCAAGCAGGAGATGGTGCTGGGCATTGGCGGCGTGCGCGCGCTGCGGATGCTGGGGCTCGCTCCTGCGGTATGGCACATGAATGAAGGGCATGCTGCATTTCTTTCCATCGAACTGCTGCGTGAGCATCTGGCTGCGGGCCGCAGCTTCGAGGCAGGCCTTGAAGCCGTGGCTGCGCAGTGTGTGTTCACAACGCACACGCCGGTGGCGGCCGGTCACGACGCCTTCTCCGATCATCTGTTCGCCGAGCATTTCGGTGGCGTCGCCGATGCCATGGGAGTGGGCCTGAATCGACTGCTGACGCTGGGGCGCGCGCCAGGCCAGGACGGCCGCTTCAACATGACGCGGCTGGCGCTCAATGGCACGCGCCGCGTCAATGGCGTGAGCCGCATTCATGGCCTGGTGTCATCGCAGCTGTGCGCCGACCACTGGCCGGAGATTCCAGCCAGCGAAAACCCGGTGGGCTATGTCACCAATGGCATTCACGTGCCGACTTTCCTGTCATCCACCTGGGCTCAATTTCTGGACGAGCGTCTGCCGAACTGGCGCGACCGGCTTTGCGAGGCGGATTTCTGGTCCGCCGTGGATGAGCTGCCCGAGGCGGCGTTCTGGTCCACAGCGCAGGACGTCAAGTCACGCATGCTCGATGGCGTGCGTTCGCGGCTGGAGCGCGAGTTCCGGCGCAAGCGCCTGGGTTCGGTCCAGCTGGCGCACATCACGCGCTTTCTGGATCCTGCCGATCCGAATGTGCTCACGATCGGGTTTGCGCGGCGCTTCGCCACCTACAAGCGCGCGGCGCTGATTCTGCGCGATCGCGAGCGGCTGCTGCGCATCGTGTCGAACGCCGACCGGCCGGTGGTGTTCCTGTTCGCCGGCAAGGCGCATCCTGCTGACCGCCCAGGGCAGGAAGTGCTGCGCGAGATCAAGCGCACCATGCTGTCGCCGGAGTTCGCGGGCCGCGTCATCTTCCTCGAAGACTATGACATGCAGCTGGCCCGATGGATGGTCACCGGTGTCGACGTGTGGCTGAACAATCCCATCGCGCCGCTGGAAGCCAGTGGCACCTCGGGCATCAAGGCCGCAGTCAACGGCCGGCTGAATCTCTCGATTCTCGATGGCTGGTGGGCCGAAGCCTTCGATGGTGGCAATGGCTGGGGCATTCCCGGTGCCGACGCTCTGGATGAAGGCCGCCGCGATCACCTGGATGCCGCGGCTGTGCTCGACGCCATCGAAGAGGAGGTCGTGCCGCTGTACTACGGGCGCAATGCCAACGGTATCGCGCCCGAGTGGGTGCGGCGCTGCCGTCATGCCATGGCCACGGTGATTCCGCACTTCAACATGCGGCGCACCGTGCGCGACTACGCTGCCGGAATGTACGTGCCAGCAGCAGCGCATGGCCGCAAGCTGCTGGAAAACGGGGCTGCGGGAGCCGTCGCGCTGGCAGATTGGAAAACGCGCGTGCGCGAACGCTGGAGTGGCGTGCAGATCGTTTCCGTCAGCGACGAGCTGCGTGCTGCTGATCCCACTGCGCCGCTCAAGCTGCGCGCGGTGGTTCAGCTGGGCGGTCTGTCACCACAGGACCTGCGTGTGGAATTCAAGGCGCGCCGCCTGCTGCCCGAGGCGCCCTTCGATGCGGCGCCGTTCTGCTCTTTCGGTCACGGCACGCCCAATGGCCAATGGCGCGCGCAGTTCGCGCCGACGGGCAATGTCGCCGCCGATGGCACCGCGGTGTTCGAAGTAGCCGCCGTGCCGCCAGGCACGGGCCAGTATCAGCTCGAAGTGCGCGTGTATCCCTGGATTCCGCTGCTGACCCATCCACTGGAAATGGGACTCATGAAGAGTCTTTGACTAGGATTAGGCCTGCCAGCGGTGGCAGGTCCAGCGCGATGGAGCAGGGCTGCTGATGCCAGGCGCCATCAGTGGCCACCGCCTCGGTGCTGCCGACATTGGTTCCGCCGTAGTGGGTGGAGTCGGAATTCAGCAGCACGCGATATCTTCCGGGTTCGGGCACTCCCACGCGGTAGCCGCGCCGCGGTTCAGGCGTGAAGTTCAGCACCACCACCAGCGTCTGTCCGCCGCCCATTCGCAGAAACGAAAGCACGGATTGTTCGCGATCGTTGCAGTCGATCCAGCGGAAGCCCCCGGGTTCGAATTCGTGCCGGTGCAATGCGGCGCTGCCGACATACAGACGGTTCAGATCCGACACCAGTTGCTGTACCCCGCGGTGTTCGGCGTGTTCGAGCAGGAACCAGGGCAACGCCACATGGAAATCCCATTCCCATGGATGCGCGAATTCACCGCCCATGAACAGCAGCTTCTTTCCCGGCAGTGTCCACATGTAGGTGAACATCAATCGCAGGTTTGCCAGCTGCTGCCAGCGATCGCCGGGCATGCGCCCCAGCAGCGAGTGCTTCAGATGAACTACTTCATCGTGCGACAGCGGCAGGATGTAGTTCTCCGAGTAGGCATACATCATGCCGAAGGTGAGTTCATTGTGATGATGCTTGCGGTGCACCGGATCACGCTTGAAGTAGTCCAGCGTGTCGTGCATCCAGCCCATGTTCCACTTCATCGAGAAGCCCAGGCCGCCGGCATCCACCGGCCGGCTCACCATGGGCCAGTCGGTGGATTCCTCGGCCATGATCAGCGTTCCGGGTGTACGCGAATGCGTGAGGGCATTGAGCGTGCGCAGGAATTCCACGGCCTCGAGGTTTTCGCGGCCACCGTGGCGGTTGGGAATGAAGTTGGTGCCGCGCGCGAAGTCCAGGTAGAGCATGGATGCCACGGCATCCACGCGCAGGCCGTCGAAATGAAAGTGTTCGAGCCAGAAGCAGGCACTGGAGAGCAGGAAGCTCTTCACCTCATGCCGTTCGTAGTTGAAGATGTAGGTGCCCCAGTCCTGGTGCTCGCCCTTGCGTGGGTCTTCGTATTCATACAGCGCCGTGCCGTCGAAGCGCGCGAGGCCATGCGCGTCGCGTGGAAAATGCGCGGGCACCCAGTCGAGCAGCACGCCGATGCCTTCACGGTGGCAGCAGTCGATGAAGTATTTCAGGTCATCCGGCGTGCCGAAGCGGCTGGTGGGCGCGAAGTAACCGGTGGTCTGATAACCCCAGGAATCATCCAGCGGATGCTCGGACACCGGTAGCAGCTCGATGTGCGTGAAGCCAAGTTGCTTCACATAGGGCACCAGTTGCGCGGCCAGTTCGCGATAATTCAGGAACGCGCCATCGGCGTGGCGCTGCCAGGAGCCGGGATGCACCTCGTAAATCGATGCCGGTGCATGCAGCCAGTCGCGCTGCGCGCGAGCCTTCAGCCACTCGCCATCCTGCCATTCATAACTGTTCGCGTCGGTGACCATGGAGGCCGTCGCCGGCCGCATTTCCATGGCACGCGCATAGGGATCGGTCTTGAGTGCAACCTGGCCGCTGCGACTGCGCACCTCGAATTTATAAAGCTCACCCACGGCCAGACCCGGAACGAACAGCTCCCACACGCCGCTGCCGCCCATCGAACGCAGCGGCAAGCGCCGCCCGTCCCACTCACAGAAAGATCCCACCAGACTGACACGCTCGGCATTCGGCGCCCAGACGGCGAAGCGCACGCCGTCGATGCCATCCAGTCGTGCCGGGTGCGCGCCCAGCATCTTCCAGGCCTCTACGTGGCCACCTGAGCCGAACAGAGCAAGGTCGGCGACGCTCAGGGAAGGCGCGAAGCTGTATGGATCGACACGTTCGTGACGGTTTCCTGCCGCATCGGTCCTGACCAGGCCCGGATGTGCAGGAACGTTCTGGGCCGGAGGCAGTTCGAAGAAGTCGCTGTTGCCGATGCGGGTCAGCTCCCGGCCATCGGTAAGCGTAAGGCGCGCTGTGTCCGGAAAGTAGGCCCGCACAACCGTGCCCTGCGGCAGATGCCGCGGACCCAGCACGCTGTGAGGGTCATGGTGCGCGCCGGCGGCGAGCCGCGCGACATCCGCTGGATGAAGTGAACTGATGAATTTTCCTACGCCGAATGAGGCAGTTGTCAGGCTGACTTCCAGCCCGATGTGGTAAATATAGCCTGCATGGTCAGACTTTCGCGCAGTTCATCGGGGCGTTACGTAAGCCGTCTGACGGGCGGTACCCTGGCGATGATCATGGCGGGCGGTCGGGGCGAGCGGCTGCGCGGCCTCACCGAGCATCGCTGCAAGCCGGCCACCCCCTTCGGCGGCAAATTCCGCATCGTCGATTTCGTGCTGTCCAACTGCGTCAACTCGGGCATCCGCAAGATCTGCCTGCTGACGCAGTACAAGGGTCAGTCGCTCATCCAGCACGTGCAGCGCGGCTGGAGCTACCTGCGCGGCGAGTTCGGCGAATTCATCGACGTGGTTCCCGCGCAGCAGCAGGTGGGCAAGCACTGGTACCGGGGCACCGCCGACTGCGTCTACCAGAACCTCGACTATGTGCGGGCGCACCATCCACAGCATGTGCTGGTGCTGGCCGGTGATCACATCTACAAGATGGACTACGGTCCGATGATCGCCTACCACGTGGAGAAGGGCGCCGACATCACCGTGGGCGTGGTCGAGGTGCCCGTGCCCGATGCACGCGAATTCGGCGTGCTGTCGGTCACCGAATGGAATCGCGTCACGAAGTTCACCGAAAAGCCGTCCAGACCCGAGCCCATGCCGGGCAATCCCGACGCGGCGCTGGCCTCGATGGGCATCTACGTGTTCAACGCGCAGCTGATCGAGCAGTTGCTCATTGAAGATGCGGCTGACGAGACTTCCAGCCATGACTTCGGCAAGAACATCATCCCCAAGGCCATCGAGAAGCTGCAGGTTTTCGCCTACCCGTTCCGCAACGTGCGCACACGCGCCCAGAACTACTGGCGTGACGTGGGTACGGTGGATGCGTTCTACGAGGCGAATCTCGAACTGGTGCATGTCTCGCCCGAACTCAACGTCTACGACGAGGAGTGGCCCATCTGGACCTACCAGGTGCAGCAGCCGCCCGCCAAGTTCGTACTCGACGATGAGGGTCGAGTGGGCATGGCGGTCAACTCACTGGTGGCCGGCGGCAGCATCATCTCCGGCGCCGTGGTGCGCAATTCGCTGCTGTTTTCCGCGGTCCGCATTGAGGAGCGCTCGCAGGTCGAGCGCTCGGTGATCATGCCCGGCGTGCACATCGGCCGCGATTGCATCATCCGCAACGCCATCATCGATGAGCACTGCGACATCCCGAATGGCACGCAGATCGGTGTCAACACCGTGCAGGATCGCGAGCATTTCGATGTGACACCGCGTGGCGTCGTGCTGGTCACGCCTGAAACCCTGCTCGCAGCCACTGTCACGCGAGTGCCGTAACGCGAGGATGACCGACCAACGCCTGCCCATCGTCCTGTTCTGGCACATGCACCAGCCGCCCTATCGTGATGCATTGTCGGGCCGCTACGTGCTTCCCTGGACCTACCTGCACGCCATCAAGGACTACGTCGACATGGCTTCGCACCTGGAATCAGTGCCGGGAGCCAAGGCGGTGGTCAACTTCACGCCGGTGCTCATCGAGCAGGTGGAGGATCTGGCGGCCGCGGTGCAGAACTGCCTGCTGAATGGCACTGTGCTGCCCGATGCGCTGCTCGCCACGCTGAGTGCCGAGCCACTGCCCGCCACACCCGAGGAGCGCATGGTCTTGTTGCGCGCCTGCCTGCGCGCGGACCGCGAAAACCTCATCCGCCGACATGCGCACTTCGAGGAGCTGGTGAAATTTGCCGATGTCGTCATGACACCGGCGGTCACTTTTTCCGAACGCATTCCCTGGGTGTCGGATCAGTATCTGTACGATCTGTCGGTCTGGTACCACATCGCCTGGCTGGCCGAATCGGTGCGGCGCGAAGATCCGCGTGTCGCGGCACTGGTGGCCAAGGCGCGCAATTTCGATGCTGCGGATCGTCGCTGCCTGCTCGAGCTGATCGGCGAGTTGCTGTCGGGTGTGTTGCCACGCTTTCGCCAGCTGGCCGCGCACGGTCGCTGCGAGCTGGCCGTATCACCCTACAGTCATCCCATCCTGCCGCTGCTGCTGGATTTCCAGACGGCGCGCGAAAGCGAACCCGCCGCGCCGCGTCCGCAGCACACGGCCTATCCCGGCGGGGCCGAGCGCGTCCGTTGGCATCTGTCGCACGCGCGCACGCAGTTCGAACGTGTATTCGGTCATGCGCCGCGCGGTTGCTGGCCTTCCGAGGGCGCGATCAGCGACGCCGCGGTGCGCGCCATCGAGACCGCCGGTTTCGACTGGCTGGCCACCAGCGTCAGCATCCTGCGGCCCTCGCTGGAATTGTCGGGCGTGTCATTGCCCGATGATCAAGACGCCGCCGAACGCCTGCTGAATCGCGCGCATTCACTGCCCGGCAGCGAGCTGGAGTGCTATTTCCGTCATGACGCTATCTCCGATCTGATCGGCTTCGCCTATTCGCGTTGGCACGGCGATGATGCCGCCGCCAATTTCGCGCAGGAGGTGGGTGCCACCGCCGAGCGCACCGCCGGCGAACCCGGACGCGTGTTGCTGGTGGCGCTGGATGGTGAGAATGCCTGGGAGTACTACCCGTTCAACGGCTGGTACTTCCTGCGCGCACTGTATGCGGCGCTGGCCAATCATCCTGCGGTGCGACTGACCACGCTGTCTGAAGTCGTCGATGAGCACCGGCAGGCCGGCATCACGCCGGCGCCGCTCAAACACGTGCGTTCGGGCAGCTGGGTCTACGGCACTCTGTCCACCTGGATGGGCGAGCGCGACAAGAATCTGGGCTGGGATCTGCTCTGCGAGGCAAAGATCGCCTACGACTCCGTGCTCGCCGCAGGTCGTCTCGACGCCGCGCAGCGCGAACGTGCCGCACAGCAGCTGGCCGCGTGCGAGGCGTCCGACTGGTACTGGTGGTTCGGCGACTACAACCCGGCCGAAGCCGTGCGCGACTTCGACGAGCTGTTCCGCCATCAGCTCACCAGTCTCTACAGCTCGCTGGGTCTTCCACCACCGGCGCAGCTGGCGCAGCGCATCAGCATTGGCCGCGGCGCGCCGGAAGCCGGCGGCGTCATGCGTCGCTCATGACCGCAAAGGTATTGGCGCGCCGCCGCGCAGGCGTGCTGCTGCCGGCCTCGTCGCTGCGCCAGCATGAAAACGGCGCCTTCGGCGCTCCCGCACGGCTGTTCATCGACTGGCTGGCAGAAGCTGGCTTTACGGTGTGGCAGATGCTGCCGCTGGTGCCGGTGGATCTGAGCGGCTCGCCCTACTGGGCGCGCTCCGATCGCGCCGGCAATGGTGACCTTATCGATGCGAGTGCGTCCGATCCGGGCACTGCCGATGATCTGGAAGCCTTTCGTGCGCAAAGCCGCCACTGGCTGGACGACTTCACCTTGTTCGAGGCGCTGTCCGAAGAGCAGGGCGGTGCGCCATGGTGGCTCTGGCCTGCGTCTGTGCGTCAACGACAGCCCGAAGCGCTGGCTGCGGCACGCATCAGACTCACGCGGCGACTCACCGAGCTGGCGCGAGTGCAGTGGCGCTTCGATGAGCAGTGGCGCGCGCTGCGGCGCCATGCCGAGGCGCGCGGCGTGAAGATCTTTGGTGATCTGCCCATCTATGTTGCGCCGGATTCCGTTGCCACCTGGGTGTCACCGGGTGCTTTCCAGCTCGACGCCCAGGGACAGGCGCTGGCTGTTGCCGGCGTACCGCCGGATTACTTCTCCGAAGACGGACAGCTCTGGGGCAATCCGCTGTACGACTGGGATGCCCAGCAGCGCGATGGCTTCAGCTTCTGGCTCAGACGCCTGGCGCTGCAGGCCGATCGTTTTGACCTGCTGCGCATCGATCATTTCCGCGGACTGGAGGCCTGCTGGTCGGTGCCGGCCGCCGCGAAGTCCGCGCGCGAGGGACAGTGGCTGCCGGCGCCGGGTCGCGCGCTGCTGCAGCAGGCGAAACGGCACCTGCCGCAGCTGGAGCTGGTGGCCGAGGATCTGGGCGTGATCACGCCGGAGGTCACGGCGCTGCGCCGCGACTTCGGACTGCCAGGCATGCGGGTGCTGCAGTTCGGGTTCGACGGCGATCCCTCCAACATGCATCTGCCGCATGAGCATGCCGCGGATTCCGTCGTGTACACCGGCACGCATGACAACGACACCACCGTGGGCTGGTATCACAGCCTTCCCGCGGCTTCGCGCGACCTGGTGCGCCGCTATCTGGGTCGCGCCGATCATGAGGTCGTCGATGCCCTGCAGCGCGCGGTGCTGGCATCGGTGGGCGTGCTGGCGGTGTTGCCAGCACAGGACATCTTGCAATTGGGCAGCGAGGCGCGCCTCAATAAGCCGGGAACCACCCGCGGCAACTGGACCTGGAGATTGCCGCAGCACGCGCTCACCACTGATCTGGCCGCGCGCTACCGCGATCTGAACCAGTTGCACAACCGGAGTTGAATCATGTTGAAGCGGGGGTTGGCAGTCACGATGGCGCTCGCCTTGTTGGCGGCCTGCAGTCTCACCCACTTCGAAAAGCCGAAACTCGACGTCGTCGACATCCAGCTGCTCAAGGGCGATCTGCTGCAGCAACAGCTCAAGGTTCGCATGCGCGTGGAGAATCCCAACGATCGTGAACTGCCCGTGCGTGGCATCACCTACGAGCTGCAGCTCTCTGGCGAAGCCTTCGCGCATGGCGAATCTGAAAAGGACTTCGTGGTGCCGGCACTGGGATCAGCGGAGTTTGATGTCAATGTGACGGCCAATGCCGCCAGCGCGCTGCTGAAGCTGCTCGCTGGCGGGCGCAAGCTCGATGAAGTGGAATACCGGCTGGTCGGCAAGGTGCTGCTGGCTTCCGGGATGATGCGCTCCATCCCCTTCGATCATGTCGGAAGAATCAGGCTGCGCTGAGCATTCGCTCGTACAGCATCACGTATTCGGCCACCTGCGACTGCCAGGAGAAATCCTGCACCATGGCGTTCTGCACCAGGCGCCGCCAGGTGTCTTTCTGCGCGTACCACTGCAATGCCGTTTCGATGGCCCAGGTGAGGCCGCCGACGTCGTAGTCATTGAACACCACGCCCGTGCCCTGGCGGGTAACGGGATCGAAGTGCTGCACTGAATCCGCGAGTCCACCAGTGCGCCTCACGATGGGCACGGTGCCGTAGCGCAGGCTGTACATCTGGTTGAGTCCGCAGGGTTCGTACTGCGAGGGCATCAGGAACACGTCGCTGGAGGCCTCGATCCAGTGCGCGTGTTCCTCGCTGTAGCCAGCGCGGAAATTCACACGGGTGGGATGCAGATGCGCCAGCTCGCGGAAGAAGGCCTCGTAGCGGACGTCGCCGCTGCCGAGTATCGCGCACGAGAAATCATGCCGCTGCAGCAGCGCAGGCAGTGCGGCCATCACCAGATCGAAGCCCTTCTGCGAGGCCAGCCGGCTGACCATGCCCAGCAGAGGCGCGCGGCTGCGCGCCACGGTGGCAAGGCCCGTGCGCTGCAGGAAATCCTGCTTCAACTCATCCTTTACTTCCAGCCTCTCGGGACTGAAGTGCCGGGTGATGAAGCGGTCATTGCGCGGATCCCACTCCTCGTAGTCCACGCCATTGAGAATGCCAGTCAGCGCATCGGCGCGGCGTGCGAGCAACGGATCCAGTCCATAGCCGTAAGCGGCGGTCTGGATTTCCCTGGCATAGGTGGGGCTGACCGTACTCACGTGATGTGCGTGGGTGATGCCCTCGCGCAGCGGATTGACTCGACCGGCCGCGAGCTCGACAGCATCCAGCAGCAGCGCGGCATCCCCAAGGCCGATGTCATTGCGCAACTGCGCGGAGAACACGCCCTGGTAAGCGATGTTGTGAATGGACATCAGGCTGCGGGTGCCACCGAACAGCTGGTCCCAGGCGTAGACCGTGCGCAGCAGCAGTGGGCCGAAGCCTGTGTGCCAGTCATTGCAATGCAGGATGTCCGGCGCGAAGGCCATGCGCTGGCAGCTCAGAAAGGCGGCATGCGTCAGCAGGATGAAGCGCAGATGTTCGTCGGCCGCAGTGCTGTAAATGCTGTCGCGATCAAACAGCGCCGGCGCGTCGATCAGATAGATCATGGCCTGGGAGCCGGGCAGGCGGGCTGTGAGCACATCGAAGCGCAGGGCATGGCCGCCCAGCTGCAGCGGTATATCGCGCAGGAATTCCACCGGCCACACGTCGAGGCCGCGCCGCTCCACCTGGCGGTACAGCGGCATGAAGACGCGCACATCGTGTCCGGCGGTGTGCAGGTACTTGGCCAGCGCGCCAGCCACATCCGCCAGCCCCCCGGTCTTGGCCAACGGGGCGACCTCGGAGGCAATGAAGCAGACACGCAGCGGCATGCGGGAAGTGTAGCGGTATCATGGCGCGATGCAGCGGGTTCTGGTCACGGTTGCGGTGTTTGCGCTGGTGTTTGCAGCACTGCTGATCGGTACGTTGGCCGCGCACTGGCCTTTCTGGCAGCGCGCCTGGCAATGGCAGAGCGCCACCGAGGGATGGCCCGCGCAGCTCAGCGGTCCCGCGCTGGCATTGCAGCCTTCCGCCACGCCGTTGCCTTTGCATGTGCTGGCAGATGCGCGACTGGCTGCTCGCGCCACGGTGGGCAGCACCGACATCGTCATGGTGGGCGATGCCACTGGGCGCGTGGCCGCATGGTTCGCGCCGGGCAACGATGTGTATTCGGTGGTGGACGGCCGCGGCATGACCGCCGGACTGTTGGGGCCGCTGTACGGCGCACTGATCGCCGACCGGCATGCCTCGCTGCTCGATGTACCAGTGGGCGCGACGATTGATGAGTGGCGCGGCCGGACGCGGGGCGTCATGACGCCGCGCCAGCTTTTGTGGCAGCTCAGTGGCTTGTCAGCCGGAGCATTCGTGCCACTGAATCCCTGGAGTCGCCGCGCGCAGCTCGCCTCGGGCCCGGACTTCTACCGCGCCGCATTGCATACGCCGCTGGCCTATCCTCCCGGTTCGCATTTCGAACCTGCAGCGGCCAATGCGCAGCTGCTGGCCCTGCTGGCGGAGCGCATCGACCGCAGTTCCTTTGCACAGGTATTGCAGCAGCGTCTGTGGTCACGGTTTGCAGGCCAACCCGCCATCGGCATGCTGGATCATCCGCGCGGCAATCTCGCGGCGCACTGCTGCCTGCGGGCCGCTGCAGAAGACTGGCTGCGGCTGGGATTGCTGATTGCGGCAGATGGCCGATCCGGGACTGTGCGCGTGCTGCCAGCCGGTTATGTAGCCCAGATGACAGCAAGCTCACCCGTGCATCCAGGGTATGGCTTCGGATACCGGCTCGGTGGGTCAACCGGCGCAAACCGGTTGATTCTGGAAACCAATGGGCGCCGGATGAGTATCGCACCGCACACTGGTCGCGCCGTGTTGTGGGTGGGTCGCGGCGCGCCACCCAGCTGGCTCGACGCACTGCTGTCCCCGGGCGAATTCGCGTGGCAGGACACCACGGGCATCGAATAGTTCCGAAACAAATTGCCTCCAGGCCGCTTACGGTCTGCGTACGCCGATGCAATAATTCGCGAATGGCCGAAGCCCGCTCGATTGTCACTGGCGCCAGTCTGGCGCTCGCCGTTATTTGTGCGAGCTGGGCCGTCTATGCGACCAAGCACCACGCGCCGGCGGCGGGTGGTCCGCAGGCCCAGCAGGCCCGGCCTCGCGGGCCCGGTGGTGGTGGCAATGCCGATGCCGTTCCAGTGCTCACCGCGTCAGCCGAAAGCCGCCAGATCAATGTGGGCATCGAAGCCATCGGCAATGCCATTGCCAATGAGTCGGTGACCATCACGTCCAAGTCGACCAATATCGTCACCGCCATTCGCTTCACGGATGGCCAGTCCGTCACCGCAGGACAGGTGCTCGTGGAACTGGATCGCGCCGGAGCGGAAGCGGATCTGGCCGCTGCCGCCGCCACCTTTGCAGAGAGCCAGAGCCTGTTCAACCGCAGCCGCGAACTGATGTCCACCCAGGCGCTCTCCAAGTCCAGTTACGAGCAGCTCGAGGCCACGATGAAGTCCAACCAGGCGCGCGTCGATGCATCGCGCGCGCGCCTGGCCGACACGTACATCCGTGCACCATTCACGGGCCGCGTGGGACTGCGGCGCGTGAGCCTCGGCACCCTGATCAATCCGGGCACTGCCATCACCACGCTGGATGACACCAGTACCATCAAAGTGGATTTCCCGGTGCCCGAGCTGAACTTGGGCGAACTGCGTTCCGGCCAGGACATCGTCGCGCGCAGCAGCGCCTATCCCGGCCGCAACTTCGCGGGCCGGGTCGTCAGCGTCGATTCGCGCGTCGATCCGGGCTCGCGCGCCGTCACCGTTCGTGCCGCCGTGCCCAACCGTGATGGCGCACTGAAGCCCGGCATGTTCCTCACCGTCGATCTATCCAAGGAACGTCGCGCAGCGCTGATGGTGCCGGAGCAGGCACTGGTGCCGGAGCAGGCACGCCAGTTCATCTATGTCGTGAAGGGCGCGGCTGTGAACAAGCGTGAAGTGAAGCTGGGCCGCCGCGAACCGGGATTCGTCGAGATCACCGACGGACTCCGGGCTGGCGATCACGTCGTCATCGAGGGCACGCTGAAACTGCGCGACGGCACGCCAATCCGCGAGCTCGGCGTGCCGCCCGCCACAGCGGTCGCTGAAACCAAGCCACCATCATGACCATTTCCGAGCTGTCCATCCGGCGCCCGGTGTTCGCCACCGTTCTGGCGCTGTTGCTGCTTATCGTCGGTGTGATGTCGGCGTTGCGGCTGTCGATCCGCGAATACCCGGACATCACGCAGCCGAACGTCAGCATCAACGTCAACTATCGCGGCGCCAACGCCTCGGTCATCGAGACCCGCGTAACGCAGGTGATCGAGAACGAGGTGGCCGGCCTCGAAGGCGTGGACAAGCTCACATCGCAGAGCCGCGATGAGCGTGCCTCGATCAACGTGCAGTTCAATGCCAACCGCAACATGGATTCGGCCGCCAACGACGTGCGCGACCGTGTCACCCGCATCATGGCGCGGCTGCCCGATGAGGCCGATCCGCCGCAGATCGAGAAGGTGGAGAACGGCGCCGACCCGGTGCTCATCGCCATCCTCTCCAGCAACAAGCGCAACGCGCTGGAACTCACCGACTACGCCGACCGCTATCTCACGGACCGGCTCGCCAGCGTGCCGGGAGTGGCCAGCGTGTTCATCCAGGGTGGTCGGCGTTATGCCATGCGTATCTGGCTGGACCGGGGCGCGATGGCCGCGCGGCAGATCGCCGTCACGGATCTGGAGACGGCGCTGCGCAACGAGAACATCGAGCTGCCAGCGGGCCGGATCGAATCACAGCAGCGTGAGTTCTCGCTGCGTACCGACACATCGCTGCGCACCGAGGATGATTTCCGCAACCTGGTGGTCGGGCGGGGCGCCGACGGCTATCTCGTGCGCCTGGGCGATGTCGCCACGGTGCAGATGGCGGCCGAGAACCAGCGCAGCGGCGCGGCCACCAACGATGGCCCGGCGCTGATGCTGCCGGTCACGGCGCTGTCGACGGCCAACGTGCTCGAAGTATCCGAGGCAATCAAGAAGGAAATCGCGCTCATCAAGGAGACCCTGCCGGAGGACATCAAGATTGAAGTGAACATCGACAACTCGGTGTTCATCCGCGAGTCGATGAAGAAAGTGGTCAAGGCGCTGAGCGAGACCATGGTCATCGTGCTGGTGGTCATCTTCTTGTTCCTGGGCAGCATGCGCGCCACGCTGATCCCGGCGGTCACCATTCCGGTATCCATTTTTGCGGCGGCGCTGGTCATGGCCCTGTTCGGCTACTCGATCAACACCCTGACGCTGCTCGGTGCGGTGCTGGCCATCGGCCTGGTCGTCGATGACGCCATCGTGGTGCTGGAGAACATTGTCCGCCGCGTCGAGCACAAGGAGCCGCCGCTGCTGGCCGCCATCAACGGCAGCAAGGAAATCGGCTTCGCCGTCATCGCCACAACGATGGTGCTGGTTGCCGTGTTCCTGCCCATTTCCTACCTGCAGGGCAATGTGGGCCGGTTGTTCAGCGAATTCGGCGTGTCGGTGGCGGCGGCAGTGGTGTTCTCCGCCATCGTGGCGCTGACGCTGACACCCATGATGACCTCCAAGCTGTTCGCCAAGGGCATCCATCGAGGACGCTTCGCGGCGGCCATCGACCGCGCGTTCAAACAGCTTACGCGGTCCTATATGGAGGCGTTGCGCTGGGGGCTCGCCGGCCGCAAACCCACGCTGCTTTTGTGCTGCGCCGGTGCTGCGGCCGCGCTGGCCATATCGCTGCTGGTATTCGGCGTGCCGTGGAAAGGCATGCGGCT
>DATNCK010000068.1:0-8636 GCA_035571575.1 Steroidobacteraceae bacterium
CCGATCTCCTTCTCGATCTGGCGCGTCAGCATGTTCGACTCGATGACCTCCCCTTCCTTCATGCCGGCGAACTGCAGCAGCCGCTTGGTGCGGTTGGGGTCGCCGAAGATGCGCATCAGTGTGTCTTCCATCGACAGATAGAAGCGTGAGGAACCGGGATCGCCCTGACGGCCGGAACGGCCACGCAGCTGGTTGTCGATGCGGCGGGATTCATGCCGCTCCGTGCCCACGATGTGCAGGCCGCCCGCGGCCAGCACCTCATCGTGCCGTGCCTGCCATGCCGCCTTGAGCTCGGCGCGACGTGCTTCGTCCACCACCTCGCCCGCCGCTTCCAGGTCGGCTATTTCAGCGTCGAAATTGCCACCGAGCTGGATGTCGGTGCCGCGGCCCGCCATGTTGGTGGCAATCGTCACGCCGCCCGGCCTGCCGGCCTGCGCCACGATGTGTGCCTCGCGCTCGTGCTGCTTGGCGTTGAGTACCTCGTGCGTCACGCCCTCCTTGTTGAGCAGCCCGGAGAGGTATTCGGAGGTCTCGATCGAGGTGGTGCCCACCAGCACCGGCTGCTCGCGCGCCACGCACTCGCGGATGTCCTCGATGATCGCCTTGTACTTGTCGGTCTGCGACAGATGCACCAGATCCGGCATGTCCTTGCGGATCATCGGCCGATGCGTGGGGATCACCACCACTTCCAGCCCGTAGATCTGCAGGAATTCCGGCGCTTCGGTGTCGGCCGTGCCGGTCATGCCCGAGAGCTTCTTGTACAGGCGGAAATAATTCTGGAAGGTGATCGAGGCAACCGTCTGGTTCTCCTCACGCACATTCACGCCTTCCTTGGCCTCCACCGCCTGGTGCAGGCCATCGGACCAGCGCCGGCCAGGCATGGTGCGACCGGTGAACTCATCAACGATGATCACCTCGCCATTGCGCACGATGTATTCCACGTCGCGCTTGTAGATGGCATGCGCACGCAGCGCCGCATTCAGGTGATGCATCAGCCGGATGTTGGCCGAGTCGTACAGACTCTCGCCCTCGCGCAGCAGGCCATGCTCCAGCATCAGCCGCTCGACATGCTCGTGGCCGTCTTCGGTGATGTGTACCTGCTTGGCCTTCAGATCCACCGAATAGTCGCCCGGGCCGTTTTCCTCCTTCTGCGCCACCAGCTTGGGAACCAGCGTGTTGATGGCCAGATACAGCTCGGTACTTTCATCCGCCGGACCCGAAATGATCAGCGGCGTGCGCGCCTCGTCGATGAGGATGGAGTCCACTTCGTCGACGATGGCGAACACCAGGCCGCGCTGCACCCGATCTTCCAGCCGGTAGGCCAGGTTGTCGCGCAGATAGTCGAAGCCGAATTCGTTGTTGGTGCCGTAGGTGATGTCGCAGGCGTAGGCGGCACGCTTCTCGTCGGAGTTCTGGCTGTTCTTGATCACGCCGACGGTGAGACCGAGGAAGCGGAACACGGGAGCCATCCAGTCCGCGTCGCGCTGCGCCAGGTATTCATTCACCGTGACCACGTGCACGCCTTCGGCCGGCAGCGCATTGAGGTAGGCCGCCAGCGTCGCCATCAGCGTCTTGCCTTCGCCGGTGCGCATCTCGGCGATCTTTCCCTGATGCAGGGTCATGCCGCCAATCAGCTGCACATCAAAGTGCCGCATCTTCAGCGTGCGCCGTGCCGTCTCGCGGACCACCGCAAAGGCCTCGGGGAGCAGCGAGTCGAGTTCTGCGCCCTGCTTGAGCCGGTCGCGGAATTCAGCCGTCTTCGCGCTCAGTGCCTCGTCGGAGAGCGCCTGGGTGGCCGCTTCCAACCCGCCCGCCTGGTCCACCAGCCGGCCATAGCCACGCACGATACGTTCATTGCGGCTACCGAAAACACGTGTCAGAAACTGCAGCACAGGACCTTCCGGGCGTAGGGGATTGCGGAATGGAAACTCAATGAAGCCGCCCCGGCGGGGTTTCAACCCCGCGGGCAGCCAAACCGACATTTTACGATAGTTGGCAGGGCAATTGCCCTGCTCCCCGCGGGGTCAGTCGATAAACGACAGGGGATTGATCTGCTGTCCGTTGCGCAGCACTTCAAAATGCACGTGAGGGCCAGTGGAGCGGCCCGTGGAGCCCAGCAGGGCGATGGGCTGGCCCCGGACCACCATGTCGCCCACGGCCACCAGCACGCGCTGGTTATGGCCATAACGCGTGACATAACCATTGCCGTGGTTGATCTCGACGAGGTTGCCATAGCCGCTGGAGGGCTCGGCCCGAGTCACCACGCCGGCGGCCACGGACATGACCTGCTCACCGGCAGCGCCGGCGAAATCCACGCCTTTGTGCACAGCCTCGTGGCCGTCGAAGGGGTCGGTACGGCCGCCGAAGTAAGAGGAAATATAGCCTTCCATCACCGGTCGGCCTTCGGGGCGGATGGCGTCGTTGAGGCTGCGCGAAAGGATGACATTCTCCAGCGCCAGCAGCTGCGAGTCGCGCTGCTCGAGGCGGCGCTGCACGTCATCCATCATCCGGGTCAGATCGGGGATCTGGGCACTGGCCCCGACCGATTCTTCTTCCGGACCACCCACAGCCGGCTTCACATCGAAGTTCAGCTCGCTGTTGTTGATATTGGCCATCTGGGTCAGGCGCTTGCCCAGGGCATCGATACGGATGATGTGGGCATTGAGCTCACCCACGCGTACGGACATGGAATCAACGCGATCCTGAACCTGCTGCCGCAGCCGGCCCAGCTCCGTCAGCTGCGCCCGGGTGGTGATGCCGGTCGAACCCAGCCGCATGCCCAGTGCAAAGGTGGCCGCCAGCAAGCCCAGCGCCGTGACGCCGGCAATGACCAGCGTGACCGGATGCGTGAGGTGGAGGTGTCTGGCCTGGCCCTGCCTGCGGGAGAAGAAAATCAGGTTCATTTAGGCTAGGGCTTCCGCGTTGGCCGGATCTCGTTCGACTATGCCCAAGAAGCCCCCCCGAGACAACCCAAAAAACCGTGTCTCCCGCACAGTTCAGTCGGCTGCGTCGGTGTTGCGACGCATCAGCCAGAAATCCGGCGTCGTTCCGCCCGCAACAGCAGGCGCCGCCACGGCTTCACATATTGATGTGGTCCGCGCACAGCTGCCGGAAGAGCTGCGCGCCCATCTGGTGAATTGCCTGCTGCGACCAGGAGAAGTGGTGCTGTTTGCCGATACGGCGGCCTGGGCCACGCGGCTCAGACTGGCGGGCTGCGAAGCCGCTGCAGCCGGCGCCCTGGCCGCATTGCCGGGAGTGGAAGTGGACTCGCGCATCACGGTGCGCGTGACGCCACCCCGACTCAAGCGCTGATCGCCTTACATATCCGGGTATTCGCGCAACCGGTTTGGTGTGTCCACATACGCGATGGGTACTTCTTCGGGTGTCTCGAACACCACTTCTTCCCAGGCATCGCGCTCGGCCAGCAGTGTGCGCAGCAGGCGGTTGTTGAGCCCGTGGCCGGACTTGAAGCCGCTGAATTCACCGATGATGCCGCGACCGAGCAGATACAGATCGCCGATGGCATCGAGAATCTTGTGGCGCACGAATTCGTCCTCGTAGCGCAGGCCGCCTTCGTTCAGCACCTTTGAATCGTCGAGCACGATGGCGTTCTCGAGATTGCCGCCCAGCGCCAGGTTGTGCTGGCGCAGAGTCTGCAGATCACGCATGAACCCAAACGTGCGCGCGCGACTGACCTCCTTCACATAGGTGATGGAGGAGAAATCCATCGACGCCTTGCTGCTGCTGCGCTGGAAGATTGGATGATCGAACTCGATCTCGAAATTCACGCGGAAGCCATCGTAGGGATCAAAGCGCGCCCACTTGTCGCCGTCGCGCACTTCCACGGAACGCAGAATGCGGATGAAGCGCTTGGCCGGCTTCTGCTCCTCGATGCCCGCCGACTGCAGCAGGAACACGAAGGGACCGGCGCTGCCATCCATGATGGGCACCTCGGCCGCGCTAAGATCGACCAGGGCATTGTCGATGCCGAGCCCTGCGAAGGCCGACATCAGATGTTCGATGGTCGAAACGCGCGTCTCACCCTGCGACAGCACGGTGCCGAGCTGCGTGGCGCCGACATTTTCGGCGCGCGCTGGAATATCGACGGGATTGGAAAGATCCGTGCGCCGGAAGACGATGCCGCGATCCGGCGGGGCCGGATGCACCGTCATGATGACCTGCGACCCACTGTGCAGCCCGACGCCGCTGGCGCGAATACTGGTTCTGAGCGTGCGTTGGCCGAACATATGCGACGCCGTGGCACGGCAGCTGGTGAGGGCAGCTACCGTACCACAGGCGCGGACGACAGGGCGGCGGGGCCGCCCTTTTACTTCAGTCTGCTTGCCGACGCAGGAATGCCGGGATGTCCAGCAGTTCCTCGTCGACATGCGAGCTGCCTACGCCATCGCCAACGGCGCGGGCGAAGCGCTGCACGGCAGGCTTGTCGAGACCGGCATAGTCCGTCGCCACCGGCTGCAGCGTCGGCATCGGGCGCTTCGCCTGGCGCATACCGGCATCGCGCGCGGTGGGTGCCGGCTCACGCACCGGTTCGCGATAGCTGTAGTCGCGATCGCGGCCGCGACCCTGCTGCTGGGCCGAGCGGTTCAGGCCCGTGGCCACCACGGTCACGCGCAGCTCATCCTGCATTTCCGGATCGATGACGGTGCCCACGACCACTGTGGCGTCCTCGGAGGCGAACTCCTTGACGATGGAGCCGACTTCCTGGAACTCGCCGATCGACATGTCCATGCCGGCCGTGACATTGACCAGGATGCCATGGGCATCCGCCAGATCCACATGCTCGAGCAGCGGCGAGGAGACGGCGGCTTCGGCGGCGATGCGCGCGCGGCCTTCGCCACGGCCATTGCCACTGCCCATCATCGCCATGCCGGTTTCCGACATCACCGTGCGCACGTCGGCAAAGTCGACGTTGATCAGGCCCGGACGGGTGATCAGCTCCGCGATGCCCTGCACGGCACCCTGCAGCACCTGGTTGGCCGACTTGAAGGCGTCCAGCAGCGTGGTGGCGCTGCCCAGCACGGTCAGCAGTTTCTGGTTCGGGATGGTGATCAGCGAATCGACGTACTTCGACAGTTCGGCGATGCCGGCGTCAGCAGCACGATGACGCTTGCCGCCTTCCATCTCGAAGGGACGCGTGACCACGGCCACGGTCAGGATGCCCAGCTCCTTGGCCAGCTGCGCCACCACCGGCGCCGCACCCGTGCCGGTACCACCGCCCATCCCGGCGGTGATGAACAGCATGTCGGTGCCGTCGATCATCTCGATCAGGCGTTCGCGATCTTCCAGCGCCGCGGCGCGGCCCACATCGGGATTGGCGCCGGCGCCCAGTCCCTTGGTGATGTCGCTGCCGATCTGCAGCGCGGTTTTGACTTTCGAGTGTTTGAGCGCCTGCGCATCGGTATTGATGCACATGAAGTCCACACCCTCGATTCCCGAACTCACCATGTGGGTCACGGCGTTACCGCCGCCGCCGCCCACACCGATGACCTTGATTACAGCGTTCTGGCTGTAGGCATCCATTACTTCAAACATGGCTGTCAGCTCCTCACTTGAAAAACACGATCACAAATTGCCCTTCCACCACGACTGCAGGCGACTCAGAATCCCCTGCATGTTCGTCGGCAGGCCTCGCCCCCGCGACGGTCCCTGCGCGTTCTCGCGCGCGTGGAGCAACAGCCCCACGCCGGTCGAATAAATGGGGTTCTGCACGACTTCGGCGAGCCCCTTCACCTGTTGCTGTTGCGGCAACCCCAGCCGCACCGGCACATGGAAAACTTCTTCCGCCAGATCGATGGCGCCTTCCATGCGCGCGCTGCCGCCGGTGAGCACGATGCCCGCGGCGATGATTTCCTCGAAGCCGCTGCGGCGCAGCTCATCGCGCACCAGGCCGAAGAGTTCCTCGTAGCGCGGCTCCACCACCTCGGCCAGCGTCTGGCGCGCCAGGCGACGCGCGGGACGTTCGCCGACGCTGGGCACTTCGATGCTTTCATCCGTATTGGCCAGCTGCGACAGCGCGCAGGCGTAACGCACCTTGATGTCCTCGGCGTAGTGCGTGGGCGTGCGCATCGACACCGCGATGTCGTTGGTCACCTGGTCGCCGGCGATGGGAATCACCGCCGTGTGACGGATGGCGCCCTGGTAGAACACCGCCAGGTCAGTGGTGCCACCGCCAATGTCCACCACGCACACACCCAGCTCTTTCTCATCATCGGTGAGCACGGCGTGACTGGAAGCCAGCTGCTCCAGCACCATGTCCTCGACCGTGAGTCCGCAGCGTTGCACGCACTTGATGATGTTCTGCGCGGCGCTGTCGGCACCGGTGACGATGTGCACCTTGGCCTCGAGGCGCACGCCGGACATTCCGATGGGATCGCGGATGCCTTCCTGGCCGTCGATGATGTATTCCTGCGGCAGCACATGCAGGATGCGCTGGTCGGCGGGAATGGCCACCGCCTTGGCGGCATTGATGACGTGCTGCACATCCACGTCGTCGACCTCGCGATCACGGATGGCCACCACGCCGTGCGAATTCAGGCTGCGCACATGACTGCCGGCGATGCCGGCGAATACGGAGTGAATCTCGCAGCCGGCCATCAGCTCAGCCTCTTCCACCGCGCGCTGGATCGATTGCACGGTGGACTCGATGTTCACCACCACGCCCTTCTTCAGACCACGCGAGGGATGCGAGCCCAGGCCCACTACTTCGACTGCGCCATCCGCGCCGATCTCGCCCACCAGCGCGACCACCTTCGAGGTGCCGATGTCCAGTCCCACGATCAGCGAACGATCGCTGCGCTTAGCCACTTGTCACCTCTCCACCGCCCGGACGCCAGCCAATGGCGAAGCCGGCCGAATAACGCAGGTCGATGTAGACGATTTCAGTGGCGCGCGCGGCCACGATGCGCGAGGCCGCGAGCATGAAGCGGTCGAAACGCTCCTCGATGTGCTGCCGGCCGAGCCGCAGGCGCACGCCGTTGTCGAGCAGGAGCTCCCAGGCGCCGCGCTCATCGAGCTGCATCTGCGACAGCCGCATGCCGGCTTCCACCAGTCGCGGCTGCAGCGCGAGATAGCGTTCGGTCATCTGCATCTGGAAACCCGCAGGTCCCGTGAGCACCGGCAATTCGGCAGGCAGATGACGCGCATCGCTGACGAACATCTCGCCGCGTGCATTCAGCAGTCCGGCTTCGCCCCAGCGCGCCACCGGGATCTGCTCGGTCACCTGCACGCTCAAGCCCTTCGGCCAGCTGCGCGCGACACTGGCGCGATCCACCCAGGGAATGTGACGTACCGCTTCGCTGACTGCCTCGAGGTCCACGGACACCAGCCCCTGGCGTCCCACCGCGCCGCGCACGGCTTTCTCCACGTCCAGCGGCTGCACCCGCTGGAAGCGGCCGCTGATTTCGACGCGAGTCAACGGCTGGTCGAGCACCAGTCGCAGCGCGAACAGCACGCCGGCCACTGCCAGCACGCAGCCTGCCACCGGCAGCGCCCGCCGCCAGGCAATGCGCTTGAACAGCGATGGCTTGCTGCTCTCGCGGGGCTGTTTGCGGCGGGTGGCACTGCGCTTGAACATCAGCGAGCGCTCTCCTTGACGGCTTCGCGCACGAAGCTGGTCTCCAATACCTGCCAGCACAGCTCTTCGAAATCGATGCCGGCGGCGGCGGCGGCCTTGGGCACCAGGCTGTGGTCGGTCATGCCCGGCACGGTATTGATCTCGAGCAGCAGCGGACGGCCGGTCTGATCCGCCATGAAATCCACTCGGCCCCAACCCTCGGCGCCCACGGCATCGAAGGTGGCCAGCGCGAGGCTTGCCATGTGCGCCTCGGCCTGCGCCGAAAGACCCGCAGGGATGTGGTACTTGTTGTCGTTGCGCTTGTACTTGGCTTCGTAGTCGTAGAAGCCATTGGGCACTTCGATGCGGATGGCGGGCAGCACGCGACGATGCAGCACGGCCACGGTGTATTCGGCGCCGGTGATCCACTTTTCGGCGAACACCGAATCGTCGAGGGCCGCGGCGGCGCGATAGGCCGGTTCGAGCTCCTCGGCCTTCGTCACCTTGGTCATGCCGACGCTGGATCCCTGCGTGGCAGGCTTGACGATCATCGGCAGACCCAGCCGCTCCAGCGCGATGGCGCAGTCGCCGACAGTGCGCAGCACGACTGAATCCGCAGTGGCGACCCCTACGGCAGCAGCCAGGCGCTTGGTGCGCAGCTTGTCCATGCCCAGCGCGGAGCCCATCACGCCACTGCCGGTGTAGGGCAGGCCGATCATTTCCAGCGCGCCCTGCACGCTGCCGTCCTCGCCACCCGGACCATGCAGCGCGATGAAAGCGCGGGCGTAGCCTTTCGCGGGCAGTGCGGCGAGCGCGTCGTCACGGGGATCCACGGCGGTGGCATCGATGCCACGCCGTTGCAGCGCCGCCAGCACCGCCTTGCCGGAAATCAGCGAGATGTCACGCTCCGTGGAGGCGCCGCCCAGCAGTACCGCCACCTTGCCGAACTGCTCAGGCGCTGCGATGCGCCGCATGCGGCTGCGATCATGGCTGAGCTTCATGCGGCTTCTCCCACGATGCGGCACTCGGGAGTAAGCCGGCGTCCATGCTGCCGCTCCACCTC
>DATNCK010000069.1:0-14186 GCA_035571575.1 Steroidobacteraceae bacterium
GCGTCGAAGTGGATCCGCTCGGTCGTTGTCAGCGCGGCGGAGTGGAGCAGCCCCTTGGTCGGTTGGCCCGGTTGCTCGACGTACTGGTTCAACACGCCGGCAGAGAAGTTGGCCGTTTCGATCACGAGCGTGTCGCCGTCCATCCGACCGATCGAGTGGCCGAGCGAGCTGCGCGGCCCATTCTTCGGATGCTCACGCTGGTTCAGATAGATGACACGCTGCACGTCCATCCACTCGTGACGCAGGATCACGCGATCCTTCTCGCGCGTGATCGACAGCGGCGTGCCCGGCGCACCCCAGGCGCGGCGCACCGACACCGGATCACAGCGAAACACCGGGTCGTCCTTGAAGGGATTGTATTTGGCCACAGCCGCTTTTCCCGCGGCCGTCATGGATTCGATCATGGGCTGCGGACCGCTGGTGCTGCGGTTGGGCATGGGCGCCAGCAGCCAGGTGCCGGTGATGTCATGACGCGCAGCGACCTGGGACACCGGCACATCGGTGCGCCCGTTCACGTTCACTTTGCGACCATCGGCGAAATACACGTCGGTGAAGAAGCAGCGGTGTACATCGTTGCGGGATTGCGATCCTTCGATGCGCACCTGCGTGCCGGCCTTAAGCATCGCGGGGGTGAGACCGTTGCGGCTGAGCTGCGTGTAGCCGTGCGATTCGCAGATGTACTCCTGCGTCCGCCCGTTCTCATCGACGGCGGCAACATGCAGGTAGCTGTGCGGATTGCGCGCCTCGAACTCGGTGACCTTGCCGGAGATGCTCACTGGCTTCTTGATGTCGAAGTGTGGCGCGAAGCTGTGATGCGCACCCGCCACCGTGGCGGATGTCATCGCGACAAATGCCGCGATCTTGCGGATCGATGACATGAACCCCCCTCTTATTGTGAATTTATTATACGTCGCCAGGCATCCAGATCGGGGGCTCCCGAATACTGCCCATGCATGGAGTCATGGCTCGCCGGTAAATATTCCTGTACCTGTGAATATTCAGGTGGGAGAATCGTGCTTCCGCATTCCAAGGAGATGATGATGCGCAGGTCCTTTCGCACGCTGGTTCTGGCCACCCTGGTCACCATTGCCACCGCCACGATGATCGGGCCAGCTGTCGCGGCAGAT
Organism: Steroidobacteraceae bacterium; assembly: GCA_035571575.1. Taxonomy (GTDB): domain Bacteria; phylum Pseudomonadota; class Gammaproteobacteria; order Steroidobacterales; family Steroidobacteraceae; genus ZC4RG30. The sequence goes on from DATNCK010000069.1 coordinate 1,128, forward strand.
GCCGCCGCGCCGGCGCACTACTCCGTGGAGACCACGCTGGTGGGCAAGTTGCTGGACGATCCCGCGGCCGACGAGATACTCAAGAAAATGATCCCAACGGTCTATGCCAACGAGATGTTCAAGACCATGGGCCGGGACTCGACGCTGAAGGCCATCCAGCAGTACGAGCCCGAGGCGCTCAGCGACGCCAATCTGGCCAAGCTACAGGCGGAGTTCAACAAGATTCCGGCCAAGAACTGACCCACCCCGTTGCGGAATCGCGGATCTGTACAGGTCCGCGACCGCCGCAGAGCGAATTCCCCGGCCCCTTGAGGCTGGTGGTGTCACAACCACTGCAACGCCAGCACTTTTCAGTGCATGATTGTGCCCCTGTCAAACCAATGGATTGCGGGGAGGAGACCCAAGATGGCGAATTACAAAGGCGGCTGCGCCCACGTTCACGTGACTTCCACGGCGGAGCCCATCGACAACCACGAGTGTCATTGCAATGTCTGCAAGACGGTGACGGGTCAGCACACGACCCACGTGGCTTTCTTCAACTACAACGATCTGAAGGTCGATCACCCCGAGAAGATCAAGCGCGTGCCCTTCAACAAGGACAATCCCAACGGTCCGCTGGAGATCTGCCTGTGCACCGACTGCGGCGCCGTGCTGATGCTCGACGACAAGCAGAAGCGCATCCGCGTGGCCGTGCCCAATGTCATGGGCTACGACGATGCGGCCTTCCCGAAGGCCACGTATCACGCATTCTGGGACGAGACCAAGGGCTATCCCTCTCCGAAGGATGGACGGCCGGTTTACAGCGGTCTCAGACCGGATTTCGCCTGGCCGAAATCAGCAGCCTGACGCGCTGATCATGGCTCCCCTCAATGCCTGTCACGGGCATTGAGGGGACGCTGCCCTACTTCCCGGGTTTGCGTTTCTTCTCGAGCTCATCGCTCCAGTGCTCGTACGTGCACTGGTATTCCAGCGTCGCGGTGTCCGGCATCCGCTGGTAATAAATGACCCGCCGCTGCGGCCCCGAGTAGTAACCAGGGTCGGTGAGCGTCATGTCGAACACCAGCACATCGTCATTCAGCGGCTTGCCCGCATCGGCAACGAAGCCACTGGGCCGGGCCTTGATGTTGCCCAGCTTGGTCATGGATACACGCTCGGTAATGTGGGTGTCCTCCGAACGCGGCCAGGGCGCCAGCTGCCACTCCGACAGATCCACCGTGTCGATGACCAGGGCGTTCCCCTCCCACTTCCCCACGGAATGACCGGTGCTGGAAGGCAGCAACGTCTCATCGTGCGGTCGCCCGTCGAGGTACACCAGCCGGCGCTGCATCTCCAGTTCCGCCAGCATCGCCATCAGCTTCGGCGTCTGCACGATGGTGATGGGGTACGACACCATCGACAGCATCATGCCGGGCATGCCCGCGCCGAGACACCAGATGCCTGTTTCAGGGATTTCGGTGTACTGCGCCTTGAACTGGTCCAGTCTGGCCTTGCCGCCGCTCGTGTATCCGGGCGAGTTGCCGCCGCCACCGGGGGTTTCGGCGGCGAACGCCATCCACACACCCGAGAAGTCGGGCGCAGAGCGTGCAGCGTTCGGCGCGCTGGCGCCGAAGGAATGGAAAGGCTGCAACAAAGCAGCGATGGCGAATACCGCAAGCAGTGGATTCTTGATCATCGTGAGCCCCCGAAGCCAAGCCTTCATTGTGTCACTCCCCTACGCAGACAGGCGCTCAACGCGCGTGGCCGAGCGGACTGAGCTCGCGCAGAAAAGTAGCCATCTTGCGCGGAAAGCCGTCTTCCGACCGCCGGTGTACGCGACGCCAGGCCTCCCACACATTTCCCGCCAGCACCCCCGCCAGCAGAAAATAGGCCGCGCCGAAGGCCATGAACACGGCATAGCTGAAGGCTGCCGCAATGATCCCGAAGATCCACTGTCCCTGGTACTTCGCAGGGGAGGTCGGCGGATCGGTCAGGATCACGAGCGTGAAATACAGCACCGCATCGATATCGGGGGATCGAAAGATCTCGGCGACGTGACGTGGGTCGCCGAGGAATGCCGTGACCGTGAACAGAAGGAAGTACGCGCCGAGGAATGACAGCGCCAGTGGCAGCTTGTTTACGCGACTGGTGAGGTAGAGGCCGCCCGCGAGCAGCGCCGCGCGCAGCCACAGCGGCGAGACATCGGGCAGCGCGCCCCACCAGCTTTGTCCATGCGGCATCAGGTAGAACATCAGCACCAGTGCGAAGGCTGCAGGATTCAGCACATTGGCCTGGCGCGTGCGCAGCAGGTACTTGCTCAACACCGCCACCACCGAGGTGATGACCGGCACGGCCCAGGGTTCCTGCGCACGCATGACCATCACCACGATCATCGCTGTAAGTACGGCGCCGCTCGGGTATTCCCAGTCACCTTTGCGCAACCGCAGGATGATCAGATCCACGACCCCTGCGGCCAGAACCGATGCGCCCATGTTGAGCAGCACTACGCTGGCGCCCTCACCCGGTGCGGCGATCACCGTCAGGATGACGAGGAGGAGGGTCAGCAGCCCCTTGGGAGTCTTGAAGAAGCGGAGCAATTTACGCATGACCGAAGTTTGCGGTTCGATACCGCTCAAGAGTTGGTGTGATCAGCAATCCTTCCACGCCCATGCGGTCGAGCAGTGCAATGCCCTGCTCGGGCCCGAGCACAAAAGCCGCCGTCGCCAGTGCATCCGCCAGCATGGCGTTGGGCGCGATGACTGTCGCACTGGCGACGCGGCATGCCGCCGCATCGTCGCGGGGATCCAGAATGTGACCGCCGCGCTCATAGTCGCCGGAAGTACAGACCGCGCAATCCGACACTTGCAGCCGGTCTACGAGTTCATCGCGCATGCGCGGATGGCGGATGCCCACCCGCCAAGGCTCGCCGGCGCTGTTGCGGCCGCCAAAATAGATGTCCCCGCCTGCATCGATGCAGAAATCGCGGAAAGGCTGCAGCTCGCGCGCGGCGGCATCCACAGCGAGACCCTTGGCGACGGCGCCGAGGTCCATCGTCAGCGGACGCTTCAACAGAATCGTGTGACATTCCGTATCGAGCCGCACATCGCGGAAGCTGGCATCGTCCATGCCGCGCGCGTCGCTGGTGACGCCAGTGAGGTAGTGGCGGTTGTAGCCGCGAGCGGCCATGCGGCTGCCAATGGTCGGATCGAAGGCGCCTTGCGTTTCCTCCGCCACTTTCAGCGCGAAACGCACGGCCTCGAACAGTATGGGGCTGGCCTGCGTGGCCACACCCACCGGCAACTGACGCAGTTCACTGGCCGCATCGAAGCGTGAACACACCGCCTCCACCTGCCGGAACCACTCGAAAGCCCGCATCACAGCAGCCTCCGGCGCATCCACTTCAATGGACACCACCGTGCCCATCGCAGCCATGGTGCGAATCACGGCGAAGGAGCCTGCGTGGCAGGCTCGGCCTCAGCCTTCTTGAGTGCCTGCACCAGGCCGAAGAAATACGCGTCGCTGCTCTCCGTTGCTCGCGACACGCTGTCGACATCAGGACTCTGCCGTTGCACGGGTTGATAAAGGATGTTGTCGACGACAGAACACGGGTAACGCGTTTCACAGCGGGCGATGCCGGCTTCGACGATTCTGCCGTCCTGGATGGTCACACGAGCCTCGATGTCACCATGGAAGGACTGGCCCCAACCCGTGTAATAGCCGTCATGCCAGGTGACCTCTGGCGGCGTGCGGAAAACTGGGGCGTCAGCAGCAGCGACCTGAGTTGCAGCAGAATCGCCCGGCTGGTCGACGTACGCAAACGCGGCGGGCGTACCCGGCGCAGCTGCTGCAGGCGTGGAAGCCGCATCGGCAGACCCCCGATTGGCCGGTGCTGGGGCGATCTTTGAAAGCTGCGTTGTTACCGGCTTGCTTTCCACAACAACGGACTCGGAGGCGTTGGGCAACGTTGCCGCCGGCGGTTTGACCACAGATGCTGCGGGGATTTGCGGAATTCTCCGCCTCTCTGGCGTTTCACTGCCGAACCGTTGGGCTTCCCCTCGTGTACGCCAATACCCGGCGCCGTACACGGCAAGCACGGCAGCGAAGCTGGCAGCTACCAGCTCATTTGAAATGCGACCTTTCCGTCCTGTCCTTGCCACCCCTGCAGTTTAGCTTGGCAGCGCGAACTGGCGCGTTCCGCAGTTCACGATGGGAAGGCCGGCGCCCAGAGCGCCGGCCTCCGATGCACCCCGGCTACTACTTTTCGCTGGTGCCGGGTTTGGAAGTCTTCGGGGCCTTGCCGTCTTCGATGCGCCCCTCATTACGAAGGTCGCGTCCTTCCTGCGCCTTCTTCTGACTGGCTGCTGATTTGCCATGTTCGAAGGCTTCTTCCTTGATGTAGCCAGCCGCTTCCTTCAATTCACCTTTTGCGCTCATTTCGGTCTCCTGATAGGGGCGAAATCGCCCGCATCGCTATCTTCAGAAGTAGAGGATCGCGGCACTACGCGAGGATGGCCGTTGATGACGTAGGCTTGACTCGGCGACCTGGGTCAGTCGGCGCTGACAGGCCGTGAGACAGCGCCCTGGGACCTTCGATACAGGCGGACCGTAAGAAACAAGCGGCACGCGGGACTGCACCTTGAGGATGCTCTTGCCGGAGTTTGGGAAATAGCGTCCACTTTTACACTTCAGGGGATTCTCATGAAACGGGTACTCGCCATCACAGCCTGCGCTTTGGCACTGCCAGGAATCGCGGTTGCAGCCACTCGCCCCTACGATACGGGGGCATTCGAGGCCGTGTCTGTCGCAACGGGCGTCAACGTCGACATCACTGTGGGCTCAATCCGGAGCGTGGTTGCCGAAACCACATGGGGCAGTTTCGATGACCTGCGGATTTCGGTTGAAAACGGAGTGCTGCACATCGACCGTGCGCCACGCAGCTGGCTGTCCACCTTGTTCTCGGGCCGCCGCCACTATCAGGTCCACGTAGTCACGCCAGCACTTCACTCGCTGGCCGCTTCTTCAGGATCTGATGTCAAGGTCAAAGGAAACCTGCAAGGCGATTTCACCATCACGGCATCGTCGGGCAGCGACGTTGGCGTGTCCGAGATCAGGGGTGGCAACGTCAGGGCCACTACCTCTTCCGGCAGCGACATCGACATCGCCGGCAGCTGCCTTTCACTTGAGATCAACGCATCCAGCGGTTCAGATCTGGATGCAGAAGAACTGCAGTGCGAGAGCGTCACCTTGCAGATTTCCAGCGGAAGCGATGTTTCGGTCACAGCGACGAAACGTGTCACTGGCAAGGCATCCAGCGGTTCGGATGTGACAGTGCACGGGCGGCCCGCCATCGTGCAGGTGGAGAAATCCTCCGGCGCGGATGTGGCGGTGAGAAATTAGCGGTTCACATAAGCCGCTGGGTTGATAGCGCAAACAGCCCGCAAACCCCATTTGGTCCGTTGGTTCCCTGGAGTATTATTTGCCGTACGACCATATATCTGGGGGAGTCATGAAGACATCAATGATCAGTCTCGCGTTGGTCTGCGCAGGCAGCCTGGGCCTCGCGGCCTGCGCATCCAGCGGCGGCAGCAGCACCACCCCGGCGGCGAAGCCTGCCACGGATGCCACTGGCAAGCCGCTCAAGGTGGTCGTCAAGGTGGCCGATGCCGAAACAGAGGCCAAGATTCCTCGCGGCTACACGCTGATCAAGCGCAACGGCGTCGAGTTCTACTGCCACGACGAAAAAGTACTGGGTTCGCATAGCCAGAAAAACCACGTCTGCGAGACCAAGCAACAGATGGAAGCGCAGCGCCAAAGCAGCACCAACACCCTGGATTACGCCAACGGTCGCTAAACCCAGTCTGGCGGTGCGGCGGTGAAACTCATCGTCTCACCGCTGACCGGGTGAGAGAAATCGATCTTCCAGGCGTGCAGGCATAGCGGTGGCTCGCCCACCTCCAGTGTCTGACGCGGCCTTGCGTTCTGATCGGAATAAGCTGCGTCGCCCACCACGGGAAAACCCAGGAACGCACAGTGGATGCGGATCTGGTTCGTGCGGCCCGTCAGCGGTCGCGCTTCGAGGAGCGCCGTGCCGTCGGGCGAACGCTGCCGCACCGTGAATTGTGTGATCGCCGTCGCGCCCTCGACTTCGTCGACCTCGCGTGTTCCCGAGGCGCCCGCCTCCCTGCTGATGGGCGCATCGCATTGCAGCTGATCCGTCAGCGGATGCCCCTGCACCCGGACCAGATAGGTTTTTCCCACCCGCCCCTCTGAAAACTGGATCTGGAGCCTTGCGGCGAACCGACGGTTGCGCGCCAGCACGACCAGACCCGTGGTGTTGGCATCCAGTCGGTGGGCAGGTTTCGGCTTCTGCGGCCGGTAGACGGTGTTCAGTATCTGCTGCAAGGTGTTGCGCGTGTATCGACCGCCAGGATGCATGGGCAGCGGCGCGGGCTTGTTCAGCACGATCAGCGCCTCGTCCTCGTGCAGCACGCTGACGTCGCCATTGACGGCGGGCTCGATGGTGCTCGGCAGTCGATGCAGCAGACGCTGGCCTGCGCGCACGATTTGCGATGCGCCGAGCACCTGGTGGCGGGAGTCGAGCAGGTTGCCTGCACGGCACTCCTCTTCCCAGTAGGTCGCGGGCAGGTGCCCGATCACCCGGCAAAATGCTTCGAACACGCTGAGGCCGTCGCATTGCAACGGCACGTGCAGCGGGCGGAACATCTGCGCCGGCACGCTGCCCGGCAAGGGATCTGTCGCCGCGCGGATCGCCTCATTGCGCGCGCGCAGTGCCTCCGCCGTATGCTCCGCATCGCTGCGGTAGCACCACGGGCAGGAGCGTCCGGCAACATAGCGCGCGTCGCGCTGCTCGGCGGCAGTCAGCGGCGACTGGCAGTTGAAGCATTGTGCCGCGTCGGTTTCCTGCAGCGCCGGATCGACGCCCACACGCTGATCGAATACGAAACACTCGCCGCTATAATGCGCGCCGCCGCATTCCTCGAAGTACTTGAGGATGCCGCCATCGAGCTGCAGCACATTGCGAAAGCCCTGCGACTCCATGTATGGGCCGGCCTTCTCGCAGCGTATGCCGCCAGTGCAGAACATCACGATGGTCCGGTCTTTGAGTTCCTCCGGAAGCTTCGCCACCGCCGAGGGAAAGTCCCTGAAGTGATCCACGCCTGCAGCCAGCGCGTTCTCAAAGGTGCCGAGCTTTACTTCGTAATCATTGCGAGTATCGAGCAAGGTCAGCGGCCGGCCTTCGTCCAGCCAGGCTTTCAACTGCTGTGGGGCCAGTTTCGGCGAGGTACGGCGCGCAGGGTCGATGCCGGGCACGCCGAAGGCGATGATCTCCTTCTTGATGCGCACCAGCATCCGGCGGAAGGGTTGCTCAGCGGTGTGACTGACTTTCACTTCCAGCGATGCCAGACCGGGGATCAAACGCAGCCGCACGAGCAGTGCATCAACGCCCGATTCACTGCCGGCGACGAACAGATTGATGCCTTCTGAGCTCAGCAGAATCGTTCCGCGCAACTGATGTCCGCGGCAGAGCGCCTGCAGGTCGGCACGCAGAGTCGAGAGCCGGTCCAGCGCAGCGAAGCGGTAGGCCGCGATGTTTACTACAGGAAGAGGGGAATTCACGTCGCCAATGATAGAGGGTCGTCAACACCCGGCGAACCCCTGTTGATTCGCCGGGACCTTTACAGCATCAGATCGCCACGGCCTGCATGCGATGCGCACCCGCACGCGCCTGCTCCTGAGCCCAGGCGCTATACACCGCAGCCGTCGAAATCGACTTCGAATCCGGCTGCAGGGCATTGGCCACGATGCGTTCGGCCTGCACAGCGTCTCCGGCCAGTCGTCTCGCCAGCCGCCGCGCCTCCTCCACCGACAGCCTGCGGATCGTCAGGGTCGCGAAGCACCGGCCAGGGCGCAACAAGGCTTCATCGATGGCACCGGTATTCGGCAGGTTGGTCGTAAACAGCAGCTTGCGACTGCCGGCCCGCACCACCCCGTCCGCCACCATCAGGAAGCGGTGCAGATCCAGGTTGCCGTCCGAACGCGGCTGCAGCAGGTAGTCTGCATCCTCGATGACGAAGGCGTCGTGCGATCCGGTGACGAAGTCCACGAAGATACCGTCCGACTTCAGCACCTGCGCATCCGCCGTATACAGCGCCTCTGCACTATCGCCCTTGCGTCGCGACAGCGCACCCAGGATGGCCCTGACCATTCGCGTCTTGCCCGTACCCGGTGGCCCCATCAGGATCAGCACTGATTCGGGCGCATTGGCGTAGCGCTCGACGAACTGCTGTACAGGCTCACCCAGCATAGGGTACGCCTCGTCCAGGAGCGCATCATCCGCCAGCTCCTCGAACGAAGAGGTCTGCATTTCGCCGCGCCGGTCCATGAATCGCCATTCCACGACAAACATCTGATCGCGGACGCGCTCATCGCCGACGATTCGAAACAGCGTCTCTCGCATGGCCTGCGCGCGTTCGATGCTTTCTGCCCAGATGCCGAATGTGCACGAGCAGTAGCCCGCCTTGCGGCGACCCTCAGCCTGAACGAATACGCCATGACCATCCAGCAGCAATGAACCTGACTGCAGCCGCTGCGCGATCAGGCCCGACTTCAGCGCCAGATCATCGAAGATCTGCTCCATGGGCCGTCGCGCCGCGCAGCGCACCAGCCGATGTATCGGATAGCTGGCCACGGCGCTGTCGAAGGCCTGGATGGCGCGTGACTGGATCACGGCATCCGCCAGATCGTAGGGCTCGTAGCCGAAGTTGACGCGCACGTTGAACGGTCGCTGCGCGTTTGGCGCGCCCGACCTGCTTTCCATCACTCTGTCCATGTTCTTCTCGAAATCCATTGTCTGTTCACGCCCGGCAGATCCCTATTGATCCACCGGGGCTTTCTCTCATCCCTTCACGCACAGCACCTGCTTCAGCGTGGCCACGACATCGACGAGCTCCGTCTGCGCCGCCATCACGGCGTCGATGTCCTTGTAGGCCGCAGGGGTCTCGTCGATCACGCCCGAGTCCTTGCGGCACTCCACGCCTTCCGTGGCCGCTGCGTGCTGCGCCACCGAGAAGCGCTTGCGTGCTTCCGTGCGCGACATGCGGCGACCCGCGCCGTGACTGCAGCTCTCGAAGCTGTCCGCGTTTCCCTTGCCGCGCACGATGAAGGAACGTGCCCCCATCGAGCCCGGAATGATGCCCAGCTCGCCGACACCGGCGCGCACGGCGCCCTTGCGGGTCACCCAGACCTCCTCGCCGAAGTGCGCCTCGCGCGCGACGTAGTTGTGATGGCAGTTCACCGCCACCTGCCCAGTCGCGAACGACGGCAGCATGGCGCGCATCACGGCCAGCACCGACTCCATCATGGCGCGACGATTCTCGGCCGCGTAGTCCTGCGCCCAGCTCATCGCCTCGACGTAGTCGTCGAAGTGCTGCGTACCCTCGACCAGATAAGCCAGGTCGCGATCCGGCAGGTTGATGAAGTGGCGACGCATGTCCTCGCGTGCCAGCTCGATGTACACCTGCCCGATGCGGTTACCCACACCGCGCGAACCCGAGTGCAGCATCACCCACAGCGCGCCCTGTGTATCCAGGCACAGCTCAACGAAGTGATTGCCGCCACCCAGTGTTCCCAGCTGGGTGTGCGGGCGCTTGGTCGCTATCTCCGGTCGCTTCGCGACGATGCGCGCGTGACGCTCCGACAGCGCTGCCCAGCGATCGACCACAGTCTCCGGGGTCACACGCCAGGAACCCTTCAGCGCGAAGTCGCGGTCTGTGACCATGCCGTGCGGCACTGCCAGTTCGATGCGCCGGCGCAGCGCCGACAGCGAGTCCGGTAGATCCTCAGCGCGCAGCGTGGTCTGCGTTGCCATCATGCCGCAGCCCAGGTCGACGCCCACGGCAGCAGGGATGATGGCCCCCTTGGTTGCCACCACCGAACCGACCGTTGCGCCGATACCCACGTGCACGTCCGGCATCACCGCCACGTGCGAGTGCACGAACGGCATCTTTGCCACGTTCCCCAGCTGTGCGCGTGCGCCATCCTCAACGGGCACGCCACGGGTCCACATCTTCACCGGACGACCGCCCTCGACCGCCATCACTTCGTAGCTCTTCTCACTCACGACACACTTCCTTTGCCTGCCACTGCCCGGCGGACCCCCATTGATCCGCCGGGACTTCCCCGCCCCATTTCCAACCCCAAAACGACGAAGCCCCGAGTGGCGATTGCCATCGGGGCCTCTTGGGAGTCCGAAGGGTCGCCATCAGGCCGACCCTTCCGAAAATGGAGAAGAGTCAGCTTCGCTGCACAGGCAGCGCTTCCAACGCGGTACCGGCAAAGCGGTACGAGTGCGCTGGCATCGGCCGCGCATCTTTCGCGAAGTTGTTATGGAGTTGGTAATGCATAGGGGCGCGCACTCTACGCTTTGAATATTTCATGTCAACAGCTAATTCAAACCAGACCTGAATTATTTCAGGCAAAAAAAACCAGCGCGCCGCATTTGCGACGCGCTGGTCAGGCAAGTGTCACTTGGCGCTGGCGACGACTTGAGAGCCGTTGCTCAGCTGACGCTGCACGCTGTCCTGCGCAGCCTGCGCACAAGTGCGATAGGCGGCATAAGACGACGCAGCACGACCGTAAACAGCCGAGCCACGCGCCGGACATACCGCGTTGATCGCAACCTGTGTACGGGCCTCCAGCTTCTGCTGGTCCTTCTTCTTGGCCAGGTTCAGGTCGCTGACCTGCACTTTCTGGTTCGCTTCTTCCGCCGCGCTGATCACGGGCAGAGAAAGTCCCAGGGCCGCCACTAGCAGCAGGGCTCCGGACACGCCGGTGCGCTGCATGTTTCTCACGCTCATTTTCGTATTCCCCGTTGGTCTTTCGAACAGTTGTAGTGTGTTCCTGCAACACGTCTTCTTCAACAGGAACAACGCTAAAAAGTGATGCAGATGCGGCGAGTTTGCGCACCCTTTGAGGGCAGCACTTTTTAAGGGCAACGGGAAGCTCATCAAGCGCGGGTTGCTGCTTTGGCAACTGCCCCGCAACGATGCAGAAGGATGCGCCAGGACGGCGCATCCTCTAAGTGAAACTACGGACGCACGGCCATCACTTCGATCTCGACGAACATCGAGGGGCTGCCGAGCGCCGCAATCGTGAACGCCGAGCGCGTTGGCTTGTTCGGCTGCTTCTCCGTACCGAAGAATTCCTTGAAAGCCTTGTTGAATCCATCGCGGTCGACCATGCCGGTCTTCGGATCGGCGACCAGGAAGGCCTGCGCCTTCACGATGTCCCCCATTCCCAGCCCCAGCGTCTTCAGGTGTGCCTCGATCTTGGAGAGCGCGCTGCGGGTCTGCTCTTCCATGCTGCCCAGCGTCTGCTGTTCACGTGGTGCATCCGGGTTCTTGGGGGACGGCGTCATGCCGCTGACGAAGACCAGGGCCTTGCCAGCGGGAATCTCCACCGAACTGAGTATGGGGCGGTCCGGGGTATTGCCGTTGCGAACCACATCGGCCGCCGCAACCAGGTGCGAACCGAGGCAAAGGACGGCGGCGGCGCCGTAAACGAACTTGCTGGGCATATGCTCTCCTTGGGAAACCCGACTTTTAAAAAAACCGGTGGATCAGCGGCCGCGCAATTCCGTCGCCACCCGCTGCACGGCTGGACGCACGGTGGCCACCTCTGCGGGCAGCACGGCATCCGCATAACGATTGCCGAAATTGCCGCGCACGTAGTTCACGACGATGGCCACCTGTTCATCGCTCAGCATCGAGCCAAAGGCGGGCATGGCTCCCAGGCCGTTCACCACCATCATGGCTGGATACATCTTCGCGACCAGCTTGGGATTGGTCGCCAGCGCGGGATACGCCGCTGGTCCGAGCTTTGCGCCCTTGCCATCCGCCATGTGGCAGCTCTGGCAGACATGCTCGTAGATCTGCCTGCCATCCGTGGTCATCAGTCGTGCATTGCGGCCACCACCGCCCCCGGAAAGGCTCAGTGCGAAGGGATTGTCGTCAGCAAGCACTACATCGGCGGTCATGGCGGCAACGAGCAGCGCCGCGGAACACCACAAGGTTCGTTGGTTCTTGTTCATGGGCATTCTCTCAGGTGGTGGCCAGGGCATGTTGATGCAGGCGCGCAATCGCATCGAGCGAAGAGGTGAGCGCCCCTTCCTGCCAGGCGACGAGGTTCGAGAGGTGATCGCCGGCAAACACGATGCGGCCATCGATCTGTCGCAGGTTCTCGTAGTGTTTCGCGCGCAGGTCATCGCCCCACGCCGCGGAGCAGCCAAGGATCCAGGGCTGCCGATGCCAGCCGACCGCCACGCCGTTCTCGAACTCCGCTTCGTACTGCGGATGGATCTTCGCCCCGAACTTCACAGCCCACTGCACACGCTGTTCGGGCGGCAGAGAGGTGAACTCATAGGCGGCCGCGCCGCCGATCACATACGCGCCCAGCAGCACACCCTTGCCCTTGGTGCCCATGTCGGCACTGGGGTAACTGATCTGCCGGATCGGCAGGTCGGTGTAGGTGATTCCGCCGTAGATGCGATCGTCTTCTTCCCAGAAACGACGCTTCATCTGCAGGCCGATCTTGATGGCAGGGCTGTAGGGTACGCCTTTGATACCCGCGAGCGCCTTGGCGCCCACCTGCACTTCCATCTGCGACAGCACGGTGAGCGGCATGGCGCACACGCACCAGTCCGCCGTATAGGTGGTCTGGTTCGCGCCGGTATCCGAGTCCACCGCAGTGACGGTCACCTTCTTCGCGTCCTGCTGGATGGCGGTGACGCGCGTGTTCAGGCGCACCATGGACTTCGTTGCGCCATACAGCGCGTACGCCACGCGGTCCATGCCGCCCACCGGCTGCATCAGGATGTCGTGGTAGTCATCCGCAAGGGCCATGCGATTCCAGAAGCCGGAGCTGAGTAACTCCTCGCGCGACATCGCCTTGGCCGGCATGAGGTGATCATCCTCCTCGCCGCCCTTGTAGCTGTAGTCGGCTTCGAGCTGACCCCAGCTGCGCATGCCTTCCAGCAGCTTCTCCTGGTCTTCCTTGCTCACGTAC
>DATNCK010000070.1:0-3212 GCA_035571575.1 Steroidobacteraceae bacterium
CGTTGAAAGCCGCTTTCATCCCGCTCGTACCGGATGCCTCCAACGGCGGCAATGGCGTGTTGAGCCAGACGTCGGCGCCGGCGGTCAGCAATCCCGCCAGCCGCATGTCGTAGTCCGGCAGAAACACCACTGCAATCGAGCCGCGCAGCGCCCTGGCCTGCCCGATCAGTTGTTCGATGAGTCGCCTGCCGCCCTCGTCTCGCGGATGTGCCTTCCCAGCCATGATGACCTGGAACGGGCGCCCGCGAGCGATGGCTTTGAGTCGATCGATGTCGGCGAAGAGCAGGTCCGGACGCTTGTAGGCGGTCATGCGCCGTGCAAAGCCCAGGATCGCGACACGCGGATCCAATGCAATGCCGGTCCGCCTCTGCACTTCGTCGACGAGCGCCTGCTTGGCTTCCACGTGCGCGCTCCAGATTGAGGCGTCCGGAATGCAGCAGTCGACCCGCCGCAACAGCTCCGGCTCGTGGCGCCAGCCCGGCAGATGCTGATCATAGAGACGCGCAAAGCTCTCGGCAGTCCATGTGTGCGGATGCACGCCATTGGTGATCGCGTGAACACGGTAGCCGGGAAACATCCGGTTGGAGACTTCGGCGTGACGTACGGCGACACCATTCACGTAGTCGCTGAGATTCAGCGCGAGGCGCGTCATGTTCATGGTGTCGGCGCCCGCCAGTTGCCGCAACGTGGGTGCAGTGACGATATCGCCACTCACCCGGCTGACCAGGCTGTAGTCGTAGCGGTCCTGGGCCGCTTCCACCGGTGTGTGGGTGGTGAAGCAGCAGGCCTCGCGAACCATCGGTATGTCGTAGGGTGACTCCCCTGCCAGCAGGCCGTCCGCCGAATGGCTGTAGCTGCGCAACAGCTCGATACCCAGCCAGGCCGAGTGACCTTCGTTCATGTGGTACTGACGGATTGCGAAGCCCAGCGCGCGCAGCAGCTGGACGCCTCCGACGCCAAGCACGATTTCCTGCTTGAGACGGTACACATCGTCACCGCCATACAGGTAGTGAGTGATCTGTCGATCACTCTCGGAGTTCTCAGCCAGGTCCGTATCCAGCAGCAGCACCGGTTGCCGGCCACCGGATTGCCCCTCCAGCACGAAGAGCCAGGCACCGATCCAGACGTCGCGCCCCTCCAGTGTGATCGCCACCTTCGCGGTCAGCGGTGTCGCGCATTGCTGCGGATCCCACAATGCCGCGTGTTCGAGCTGCCGGCCCGCGCCGTCGATATCCTGTCGAAAGTAGCCGGCTCGGCTGACCAGGCTCACGCCGACCATCGGAAGGCACAGATCTGCCGCCGAGCGCAGTGTATCGCCCGCCAGGATTCCGAGCCCGCCCGCGTAGGTCGGAATATCGCTGCGTAATGCGATTTCCATCGAGAAGTACGCCACGCGGGGTTGATGAACGAACTCGTCGATCATGGAGTGGCCGCAGAACCTGCCGAGGCGTCGGGGAGTTCATCCTAGGCAACCGGCGTTTCGCCGGCATCCGTACAAGTGCTGATGCCGCCGCCTGCGTGGCCATGATCCCATTACGTCAACAGGAGGTCGCTTATGGTCGAGGCCAAATCAAATGGAAGGCTGCCCGCACCGGAAAAGGCCGGCGTGGCGGGTGTCAAACTGATTCAGCATCGCACTGCGCCTGTCGCGCGGAACACGCGGATCGCAAACAGTGTCCACGGCGAGCGACATCAGGACGCACGACTCGATGACCTGTGCGCATACCAGCCAACTCCTGCGGAATGCTACGGTTGCGTGGACTGGTTTCAATTCTGAAGTCGCCATACGAACTCACGCCAAAGGACCCCGTCACGACACACTGGAATCCGGCGGCATCCGGGGAGCCCTCAGTCTGATTGCTACTCCGATTCAGGAACAAGCACCGCGGCGCCTTGCAATGCACCGCGACGCAGCCTGTCGATGGCAAGGTTGGCGTCCTGCAGCGCGAATGATTCGACCACTGGCTGCAGCGGCAACCGTGCCGCGATTGCCATGAACTCCACGCCATCACGGCGCGTGAGGTTTGCCACCGAGCTGACCGAGCGCTCTCCCCAAAGCAGCGAGTAGGGAAACGCCGGAATATCACTCATGTGGATCCCGGCGCACACGACGCGACCTGCCTTGCGCACCGCGCGCAGCGCTGTCGGTACCAGCTCGCCGGCCGGAGCAAACAGGATGGCGGCGTCCAGTGGTTGCGGGGGCATCGCGTCCGAGCCGCCTGCCCACGACGCGCCAACTGTCCGCGCGAACTGCTGGCTCTCCACATCACCAGGGCGTGTGAATGCACACACCCTGCGCCCTTGGTACACGGCAATCTGCGTCAAGAGGTGCGCCGCGGCGCCAAAGCCATACAGCCCGACGCATTTCGCATCTCCTGCCGCAAGGTACGCCCGATAGCCGATGAGACCCGCACACAGCAGTGGAGCCGCCTCGATGTCGCTGTAATGCTCGGGAATTCCAAGGCAATAGCGCGCATCGGCCGTCACCAACTCGGCGTAGCCGCCGTCGACCGTAGCACCCGTGAACACAGCGTTGTCGCAGAGATTTTCCAAGCCTTGTCGGCACCAGGCACAGACCCCACAGCTGCCTCCAAGCCAGGGCACGCCCACACGATCGCCAATGCGAAACTGCGTCACCGCGGTACCAGCTGCCACCACACGACCGACGATTTCATGGCCGGGAGTGATCGGGTACTGGGCCATGTCGAGCTCCCCGTCGAGCACATGCAGGTCGGTACGACAGACACCGCAGGCGCAGACTCGCAACAGAACCTGGTGCTCACCAGGTGGCCCAAAGGCTATACGCTGTGCCTGCAGCTGCGCGCCCGGACCGTTGATGCGCATTGCCATTGCCGTCATTTCCGCGCCATTAGCGCCCCGAGGATCCATGGCACAGTTCTAACAGACACCGCGGGCAGCCACCTATAGGCACTTCTGCGGAGCTGCATGCGGCAACTCCGCGCTGCGAGTTCCTGGGCAACGACTTATCGTGGCGCTCATGAAGGTCCGCCATCTCGTCAACTTAGCGGCGCTGTGCTTTGGCATTGTGCTGGGCGGCACGGCTGTCGCCGCCGCCACCTCCCCGACCACAATGCGTCACTACCAGCTACTGGAACACGCGCGGCTGCAGTATGCAGCGCTGGCGGTGCAGCCGGCGCTGACCAGACTACCATCGCTTCCCAAGCGCTCACTCGCGCTGGGCGATAGCTATG
>DATNCK010000071.1:0-5831 GCA_035571575.1 Steroidobacteraceae bacterium
GTTCCGCGCCTTCCTGTACGGCTCGTACAAGGGGACGCGCGAGCTGTTGTGGCTGTTCGGCATGGCGGTGTATCTGGCGCTGATGGCCGAGGCCTTCATGGGTTACGTGCTGCCCTGGGGCAACATGTCCTATTGGGGCGCGGGCGTGATCGTGAACATCTTCGGCACTATTCCGGTGATCGGGCCAGGGCTGGTGGACTGGATCCGCGGCGATTACGGCATCGCTGATGCCACGCTCAACCGCTTCTTCTCGCTGCACGTCGTGGCCGTGCCGCTGGTGCTGCTGCTGCTGGTTGCCCTGCACCTGGTGGCGCTGCGCCAGAACGGATCGAATAATCCGGATGGCATCGAGATCAAGGAAAAGAAGGGACCGGACGGCATTCCGCTGGATGGCATTCCTTTCCATCCCTACTACACGCTGAAGGATCTGGTCGGCGTGGGTGTATTCCTGATGCTCTTCGCCGTGGTGATGTTCTTCGTGCCCACCTTCGGCGGATTGTTCCTCGAGGCGGCGAATTTCGAGCCGGCAAATCCGGTGTCGACGCCCGATGAGATCGCGCCGGTGTGGTACTTCACGCCTTACTACGCCATCCTGCGCGCCGTGCCCAACCAGCGGCTCGGCGCACTGCTGATGGCGCTGTCGTTGATCTTCTTCTTCCTGCTGCCGTGGCTTGATCGTTCGCCGGTGAAATCCTGGCGTTACCGGCCGGTGCGCTGGCGGGTGGCTTTGGCGATATTCGTGGTGTCGTTCATCGGCCTCGGCTATCTCGGCATGCAGAAGCCCGAAGGTGTCTACGTGGCGCTGGCGAGAATCTTCACCGCGCTGTACTTCGCGTTTTTTGTGCTCATGCCGTTCTATACACGCGGTGAATCCACCAGCCGCGTTCCGGAAAGAGTGACGATGCATCATGACTGAGCGGGCCATGAGGAATCTTTGGATGCGGATTGCAATTACCCTGGTAGCGGGCCTCGCCCTGAGCGGCGGGGCTGCCGTGGCGGCCGAAGAAGGCGGCCATGAGGGCGCCGAACACGGCGTCGAGTGGCAGCACTGGAAGGCTGGCAATGAGGTGAACAACCTGGCCTCGCTGCAGCGGGGCGCCGCCAACTTCGTGAATTACTGCATGGGATGTCATTCCCTGAAATACATGCGCTACCAGCGCATGGCCGATGACCTGCACATCTCTACCGAGCAGCTGCAGGCCAACCTGATCCCCACGGGCGCCAAGCCCACGGATTACATGCTCAGCAGTTTCCCGGCTGCGGATGCGGAAGTCTGGTTCGGTCGTGCGCCGCCTGATCTGTCGCTGGTGGCGCGCGCGCGCGGCACCGACTGGGTATATCGCTTCCTGAAGGGGTTCTACGTCGACAAGTCCCGCCCGAGCGGCACCAACAACCTGGCGCTCGAAGGCGCGGCCATGCCGGCCGTGCTGTCGGATCTCGAGGGTGTGAAGGCAGCGGTGTTTTCTGCCGGTCCGGCTGGTCCAGAGGGCAAGTCGGTGGAGCACTTCGAGACGGTCGCTGCCGGTCGCCTGAAACCGGAGGAGTTTGACGGCTTCGTGCGCGATACGGTCAACTTCCTCGATTACGCAGGAGACCCTTCGCAGGTACGACGTCGCAGCATCGGCCTGTGGGTCGTGTTGTTCCTGCTCGTATTCACCGCATTTGCCTGGTTGTTGAAAAAGGAATACTGGAAGGACGTTCACTGATCGCAATGCACGCCCGTCAGCCATTTTTCAGCTGCGGGCAGCGTAGCAATCAGGAGTCCTCACTTTGACGAGTCGCCACGCCGTGATGACATTGTTTTCGGCTCCGGATGAGCCCGCCAGCCACCGGACCCGCATCGTACTGGCGGAAAAAGATGTCGAGATCGAGATCGTCAGCGTCACGCCCGGGCGTTTCCCTGAAGATCTGCTCGACCTGAATCCGGATCATTCGTTGCCGACCCTGGTCGATCGCGACCTGGTGCTGTACGACTCCCGGATCATCATCGAATACCTGGATGAGCGTTTCCCGCATCCGCCTCTGATGCCGGTCGATCCAGTCTCGCGCGCGCAATTCCGGCTGGCGCTGCATCGCATCGAGCGCGACTGGTATGGACTTGCCGCCCAGCTGGACAAGCAAGGTCCGGATTCCGCCGATGCGCCGCGGCTGCGCGGCGAACTGCGCGACTTCATCGTGCAGACGGCTGATTTCGTCCGCAACAAGCCGTATTTCGTCAGCGATGAGCTGTCGCTGGTCGATGTGACCATCGCGCCGATTCTCTGGCGTCTGCCGCGTTACCGGATTGATCTGCCCAAGGAGGCTGCGCCTCTGCTCAAGTACGTCAACCTGCTGTTCTCACGGCCCGCATTCCGCCTGAGCCTTTCGGCGCAGGAACGGGAGATGCGCATTGCCTGAGCTCTCGCGGCGGCCTTATCTGCTGCGGGCGATGCTGGACTGGATGGTCGATTGCGGCTACACGCCGCATCTGATCGTCGACGCCGGCTCCGATGTCGTGCAGGTGCCGCGGCAATTCGTCAAGGAAGGCAAGATCGTGCTGAACATCTCGGCCTCGGCGACCCAGTCATTCCGCATCAGTGCGGAAGCGGTGGAGTTCAACGCGCGGTTTGGTGGGGTCAGTCATCAGATCCGTGTCCCGGTCGAATTCGTGCTTGGCATCTATGCGCGCGAAACCGGGCAGGGCATGGTGTTTACCGAAGAAGCCTCGGCGGTGCCCGCAGTGCCGGGGAACTCCAATGATGGCGACGACAAGCCGCCCGATCCGCCGCCCGCACCGGACAAGCCGCGACGGCCCAGTCTCAAGGTCGTGAAGTAGGGCGGAAGATCTTCGGTAGGCCGCGCGGTCATGTTGCGAGCGGGTTGCCGCGCCGCGAACAGCCGGCGCTGGCAATGTCACAGGCTGCTGAACACCGGAGTTGCGCCGGAACTTGCACGCCACACCCGCACCTTTCCACCAACGCGTGAATTCGATCCTGGATTTGGGCTACGCAGTGAACGCGTGCTGAATCCACCGGATGTCGTAACCGCCTGTTGCAGGTCGCAGGTCGAGTACATCGAAGCGCAGCGCATGCCGTGACCACTGTGGTTGCATCGCCAGCAGATGACGCGTTGCGCGCAGCAAGCGTCGCTGCTTGTGGCAGGTGACGCTGGCTGCGCCGCCGCCGTAGTTCTGCCGCGAGCGCATGCGTACTTCGGCGATTACCAGGGTGCCGTCGGGCGCGAGTGCGACCAGATCCAGTTCGCCGAGGCGGCAGCGGTAATTGCGCAGCACTACCCGCAGCGCATGGGCTTCGAGGTGGCGCGCGGCAGCCTGCTCGGCCTCGCAGCCGAGCCGCTGGGCATCGGTGCGGCGGGATTCAGCGCAGCGGGTCGAAGAGTTCGGGCGCGCCATTGTGCACCCTGGCCCAGTCGAGGCTGCGCTCGATGCGGCCTTCCGAGGTGAGACTCAGTCGTCCGGTGAGGCCGGGTAGCGGCCATGGGTTCTGGCCGCTGCGTAGCGTCAGCGCCAGTGTGGCCGCGTCGTAGCCGAAGGCGAAGTAGCGCGACTGGCGCTTGCCACGAGCGCTCCACGAGGTTTCGGTGGCGCTGCGTGTGTCGGCGACCGGGCCGGTGGACTCGAGCATCCAGGGCATGTCGACGAAGCGCATGCCGTCCAGATCGCGATTGGCGCGCTCATCCGGATCCAGCCCGCCCTGCGTGACGTAGGTGGGGATGCGATCGGCATTGAAATGCTGCAGCAGCGGATTGATCTGTCGCACAGCCAGGGATTCATAGCCGGCAACGAAGATGGCATCGATGTCCGCGCGTGGCCGTGGTTCGTACTCAAACGTGAGCCCGGTGATCTGCTTTACGCGCAGCGTGCGTGTACGGCCGGCATCGATTCCCAGGGCCGAGGTGATGACTGGGGCGAGATCGTTGCGTGCACTGTCGTAGCCTGCTTCCGCAATGATCTTGCCGCCGCCGCGGGTGAACTCTTCGGAGAAAACGCCAGCCACGCGCGTGCCCCATTCGCCGGAGGGTGTAAACACCACGGCGCGGTGCTGACCGGAGGCATTCATCTGCCGCGCGATCTGACGTGCTTCGTCTTCAGGGGCCAATCCGTACTGGAATAGCTGAGCGCCGGCAAAGCTGTCAGTGCTCAAGGAGTTGAGCAGGAGTATGGGCAATACACCGGGACGCTGCGCGGCGGCCTGCTGTACCTCGGGCTTGGTCAAGGGCCCGACGACGAAGCCAGCGCCCTCTGCCTGTGCCATCTGCAATGCGGCCGGAACAGCGAGCGTGCCAGTGTCGTAGACGCGCACCGTGGGCCTGCCGGCTTCGGGTTGGCGTGAAATCGCCGTCAGAAAGCCATCACGAATGCTCTCTGACTCCGCGGAGCGAGCGCCTGTGAGTGGCAGCAGCAGCGCGATCGATCCACTGGCTATCGCGCCGCCGGAACCGGCAGGGGCACGCGCGCCCGGCGTGAGGATTTCGCTGACTGCGATGGTCGCGGCAGGATGGCCGGGGAAGCGCGCGCGCCAGCGCTCCAGCGCCGTATCCGCACCCAGTGGGCTGCGACCGGCGGCGGCTGCGATCTGTCCGATCTCCAGCCAGCCACGCACCAGTGGTTCGCGTGCGCTGGCCGGATCGATGCGCAGTCCGCGATCCACGGCGCCACGCAGATCGCTCAGCAGATCGCGTCGCGCCGTCGTGCGCGCCGCATCTGTGGTGGCAACGCGCTCGCGTTCCAGCCCAGCGCGCACGGCTTCTACCGGCTGCCCTGCACGCAGCGCCACATCCTCTTTCACGCGGTACAAGCGATTGGCATCCGCCGCATTGGCAGGCTCCGGCAGCGCGGAGACATCGCGCCAGGCCGCGGCGTACTGGCCCCGCGCGGTCGCCGTCTCGGCGCGCAGCAACGCGCGCTCGAATTGCTGACGCGCCTCGAGTGAAGCGGTAATGCCGTCGAGGATGCGCTGGGCATCGTCGGCGCGGTTGGCCGACAACCAGGCGCGCGCTGCCGACAGCGCGAAGCCTACGCTGTCGGGCGGCGGATTCTGCGCAGCCAGCTTTTCGTACATCTGTGCGGCCGCGCCGAAATTGCCCTGACGCTGCAGCCGCTCGGCGCGATCTGCGGAAGCCGGTGCCGTGCCTTCGGTGGCCATCGGGGTGCAGCCAGCCAGCACTGCCAGTGCGAGCAGCGCTGCAGCGATGTAGCAGTGGAACGGGCGGTTGCCGTAGGCGGGTTGCATGGCTGTCAGGTGGCGAGGCAAGCTGTGGGTTTCCTTGAGTCTGCGCGCTTCAAAAATGCTCCGGAGATTATAGTGACGCCTCCGGGCCGAATCGACGTCGTGGCAACGCCAATAGGCAATATGGCGGATCTGTCGCCGCGGGCCCGCGAGGTGCTTGCCGCTGCCGACGTCATTGCTGCCGAGGATACCCGCCATACCGCCAATCTGCTGCGGCTGATCGGCGTACAGCGGCCGCTGCTGTCGCTGCATGACCACAACGAAGCGCAACGCCGCGAGGAATTGCTGGGGCAGCTGCAGCGGGGCGCACGGGTGGCGCTGGTCAGCGACGCGGGTACTCCGCTGGTTTCCGATCCGGGATATCTGCTGATACGTGCCGCGCTGGATGCGGGCATTGCCGTGCATGCCGTACCGGGTGCCTCGGCGTTGCTGGTGGCGCTGGCCGTCAGCGGCCTGCCCGTGGAGCGATTCTGCTTCGAGGGATTTCTGCCAGCACGCGCCGCCGCCCGCCGCGAACGCCTGCGTGCCCTGCGACACGAGCCGCGCACCCTGGTGTTCTTCGAAGCTCCGCATCGCATTATCGAGACCCTTGAAGACCTGGCC
>DATNCK010000072.1:0-3303 GCA_035571575.1 Steroidobacteraceae bacterium
CCAGACACCAGGTACCAGTCGCCGCGACTGGAATTGCCCACCAGCCGGCGGTCGGCCACGGCATCGAAACAGGGCTTCAGCATGCGCTCCGGCACCAGCAGCTGTCGCGTGGGATCGGCGGCCAGCCATGCCGCAGCGTCGAATGTCTCCGCATCGCCTTCGCGGAAGCGACGGTTGCCGAAATTCACCGAGGGCCGCTGCAGATGCCAGAGAAAGTGCTCGTGGTAAGCCAGCAGGCCCAGCTCGCGTTGTGGCACGGCCATCGCCTCCAGCCTGGCAATGAAGTCCGCTGCGGAACGCGCGCCATCCATTGCCGGGAACACCCACCATCCCGCCATCTGCCAGCCGGCCACCAGCAGCGCAGCCAGCGCCAGATGCGCGCGCTGCAGCCGCCACACCGCCAGTGCCAGCATGCCGAGCACTGCCAGCACCGCCAAGGGCGCGAGAGTGGACAGCCCGCCCTGCTGCAACAGCTTTGCGCCACGCAGCGTATCGATGTACGCCAGATACACATAGCCGCCGGCGCACAGCAGGACGATCAACGCCGCGAAGACGGCCAGCGTCCACTGCACGGCGCGACGCTGCAGCAATTCGGGCAGCACGTAGCCCATGGGCAGCACCAGCATGGGCAGCGCGCAGAGGATGTACAGATCGCGCTTGCCATGGCTGATGGTGAAAAACAGCACGTAGCTGGCGGCGAAACCCAGTGGCAGCAGCACGCGTGCATCACGGTCGCGCAGTGCCTGGCGCCAGCGCGGAATAGCCCAGGGCAGCAACAGCACGGCTGGCAGCCACAGTGTGATCATCACCTGCAGGTAGTACCAGGCGGGACGGTAGTGATGCCAGGGATCCACGTACCGGCCCAGCGTCTGCACAAACACCAGCTCGTGAAAATAATCAGCGACGGCTGAATCGTGCTGCGCGCGCAGCCACACAGGCAGCAGCCAGGCAGCGGTGACCGCCATGCACGCGGCGGCACCCAGCAGCCACGCCGGCCAGGGACGCTGCCAGCGCACGCGAGGCCAGTTCCGCCACACCGCGAACAGCCAGGGCAGCAGCACGAGGAAAGAGAGAAAGCCCACTACCTTGCTCAGTGCACCCAGGCCCGCTGCAAGGCCCGCGCCCACAGTCCAACGCCAACCCCCATCCAGCAACAGCTGGCGCAACAGGCAGTACAGCGACAAGGTGGTGAAGAACACCAGCAGCGCATCCAGCTGCGCGCGTCGCGCCTGCAAGGTGAATTGCACGCAGAACAGCAGCAACAGTGCCGCATACGCGCCCGCTTCCCGATTCCACAAACGGCGGCCCAAATCGTAGGTCAACCAGAGTGTGCCGAGTCCGGCCAGCAGCGACGGCAGCAGAAAGCCTACGGAGTACGAGCCGGTGATCTTGTAGCTGACGGCCTGCAGCCAGAACAGCAATGGTGGCTTGTCCTGGAAGTAATCCCCGCCGACCATCGGGATCAGCCAGTTGCCGTGGCGAAGCATGTCGCGCGCGATCAGGGAGTAGACGGGTTCATCCGCTGGCCAGGGATTGCGCAGACCGATGCCGGCGCCGATGACCAGCAGGCCCAGTCCCAGCACCACCCACGGCGCGTGCCGCAGCCATGGGCTTGCGCGGGCGTTCACGGCAGTGCCTCACGCGCGGTTTCGAACAATTCATGCAGTTCACGCTGCATGCGCTCCTGCCAGAGAGCCAGCGTCTCGGGCTGATTCAGCGCCACGGACTTTTCCACATGCACGGGCGCACCGATGGCGATGGCGATGCGGCTGAAGGGCCAGGGCAGCACAAATTGATCCCAGCCGAAAAACCAGGCCCGTGACGCTGCATAGGCCATGGGCAGCAGCGGCCGGCCCGAGATCTGTGCCAGCAGCAGCCCACCAGACTTGAATACGAAGGGCGGGCCTGTGGGTCCGTCGGGAGTCAGCACCGGCGAAACGTTCTCGGTTACCAGCAGCTGGTAATAGTCGCGCAGCGCACGCGCACCGGTGCGCGTCGAAGAACCGCGGATCACCTGCGCGCCCAGCGCATGCGCGATCTTCGCCGGCACCTCACCATCCACGGAAGGGCTGATGAGAAACCCCACCTTCAGACCGCGCGGACTCTGCAATAACAGATAACGCCCGCAGAACAGTTCGTGTTGATGCCAGTAGCAGGGCAGCAGTGACGGTGCACGGGCCAGTGCCGCGTCCAGATGCTCGGCGCCTACCACGGCGACAATGCGGCAACTGCGCCACCATGTGCGCAGCAGCAGCAACCCCACGGGCGCGAGCAGCGCATAGACCATACGGCGTGGCAGGCTCAGCCGGCGCCGCGAAACACGCTCTTCGGGTAGAATTTCCGGCTTCATGACGTCTGAAACTCTCCTGCCACCCGAATCCGACCAGCGCTTCGACGTCGGCTCGACGGCAGATTCGCTCGATCGCATGCGCACGATCTATGCCCAGCTGGGCGATGCGTACCGCATCTATGCCCCCGGCCGCAGCTCGCACACCTGGGTGTTCAACCATCCGGACGACGTGCGTCGCATCCTGATCAACAATCACCGCAACTACACCAAGGGCGTGGGGTTCGACCGGATCAAGATCCTGCTGGGCAACGGCATCATAGTGAGCGAGGGAGAGTTCTGGAAGCGGCAGCGGCGCATGATGCAGCCCACCTTCCACCGCCGCATCCTGGGGCAGTTCGACCGCCTCGTCGCCAGGGCGAATGACAACCTGCTGGCCCGGTGGGAGCAGAAATGCGACCGCGGCGAGCCGGTGAACGTCACCGATGACATGAGCATCATGACGCTGGAAATCGTGCTCGGCGTCATCTTCGGCGACGACCTGGCCACCATGCGCCACGAAAATGGCGACAACCCCTTTGCCGTGCTCACCGAAGAATCCGCACGCGATCTGCGCTTCGCCTACAACTTCCGCAAGCTCACCACGCTGATCGGCAAGGTGGTGGCTGCCCGCCGTGCGGCAGGCAGTGGCCCCGCGGGCGAACACCCCGACTACGTGTCCATGCTGCTGTCGGCGCGCGACAAGGAAACCGGCGTGGGCATGACGGACAAAGAGGTGATCGACGAGATCACCACACTGATCATTGCCGGCCATGAAACCACCGCCAGCGCGCTGAACTGGACCTGGTACCTGCTCGGCGAGCACCCTGAGGTGGAAGCGAAACTCCACGCGGAGATCGACGCCAACCCAGAAGTTGCAGTGCCAACGCTGCAGCAGATGGAGGCCCTGCCCTATTCCAACATGGTGATCCGCGAAGCCATGCGGCTGTATCCACCTGTATGGGTGGTATCGCGCA
>DATNCK010000073.1:0-6399 GCA_035571575.1 Steroidobacteraceae bacterium
ACGGCGACTGAATTCGCCCCGGTGCGCCTGGTCGCCAGTGCCTCGCAGACCGGCCACGCCACCAACATCATCGCCGGCCTGGGCGTGTCGATGAAGTCGACCGCGCTGCCGGTCATCGCGATCTGCCTCGCGATCTGGGGCGCGTACACGCTGGGCGAAGCCACCGGCGCGGGCCACGGCCTGTACGGCATCGCCATCGCGGCAACCTCGATGCTGTCGCTGACCGGCATGATCGTGGCGCTCGATGCCTACGGTCCGATCACCGACAACGCGGGCGGCATCGCCGAGATGGCGGGCCTCGACAAGAAAGTGCGCGACATCACCGATCCGCTGGATGCCGTGGGCAACACCACCAAGGCCGTAACCAAGGGCTATGCCATCGGTTCGGCGGGTCTCGCGGCGCTGGTGCTGTTCGCTGACTACACGCACAACCTCGAAGCCGCCGGCAAGACAGTGGTCTTCTCGTTGTCCGACCCGGCCGTGATCATCGGCCTGTTCATCGGCGGTCTCGTGCCCTACCTGTTCGCCGCCATGGCGATGGAAGCCGTGGGTCGCGCCGCGGGCTCGGTGGTCAACGAAGTGCGCCGCCAGTTCCGCGAGATCAAGGGCATCATGGATGGCACCGGCAAGCCGGACTACTCCACCGCCGTGGATCTGCTGACGAAGGCGGCGATCAAGGAAATGATCATCCCGTCGCTGCTGCCCATCCTGGTTCCGGTAATCGTGGCCTTCGGCATCAACTGGCTGATGGGCCCCGGTGAAGGCATCAAGGCCCTCGGTGGCCTGCTGATCGGCACCATCGTCACCGGCCTGTTCGTCGGCATCTCGATGTGCACCGGCGGCGGCGCCTGGGACAATGCCAAGAAGTACATCGAAGAAGGCCACTTCGGCGGCAAGGGTTCGGAGGCCCACAAGGCGGCCGTGACCGGTGACACCGTGGGCGATCCGTACAAGGACACCGCGGGTCCGGCCATCAACCCGCTGATCAAGATCATCAACATCGTCGCGCTGCTGCTGGTGCCGCTGCTGTGATCTGACCCAGGGCGTGAACGGCATGGAACGCCATATGCCGGCAGTCGGTGCCTACGCGCAGCGACTGGCCGGCCTCCAGACAGTGTGGGACAACCTGTCGCTGCTGGCGCAACTGGGCGCCAGCGACGCCGAAAGCATCAGCCGGACACGCACTGCCTTCGAATCCCTGTCGGGCGAACTGGTCCGGCACCTGGCGGCGGAAACAGCACGTAAATCGGTCACGGCCCTCGGTGCCAAGGCGCAGATGGCCATCGACGTGCTGGTGCGCAATCTGTTCGAACGCACGGCCGACATCGGCTTTCTGTGCCAGGACGACGCGATCATTGCGTACCTGAAGGAAGAGAAGTCCGGCGCCGAGCGGTCACCGGCAGCTGCCGCAGCACTGCGGCAGCGATTGCGGGAATACGTTGCCAAGTACTCGGTCTATGCCGATGTGGTACTGATGCGCCCGGATGGCCGGATTGTCGGGCGCCTCATCGAAGATTCCGGGCGCACCCACACCACCGACACCGCACTGACGGCCGCGCTCAACACCAGTCAGCCCTATGTCGAGCACTTCGGTCCTTCAGACCTCCTGGGCGACGGCGCACCCGTGTTGCGCTATGCCTGGCGCGTCACGCTCGGCACCGAAGTGCTCGGCGCGCTGTGCCTGTGCTTCCAGTTCGATGACGAGATGCAGTCCATCTTTCAGCGACTGCTCGGTCCGCAGGAGTGGACGGTGCTGGCCCTGCTCAACCGGGAGGGCACGGTACTGGCCAGCAGCGATCCCTGGCAGTGTCCTGTGGGAGCAAAGCTCGAAAGCGGCAGCGCCAGCGGTCGGGTCACCCGCTTTGCCGGGAGGGAGTACCTGGCCGTCACGCAGGAACCGCATCCTTACCAGGGTTATGAAGGTCCGGGCTGGCTGGGTCATGCCATGGTGCCGCTGGAGCATGCGTTCGGATCGGCTGAATCCTCGGATCCCGCTGGACAGTCGCCCGGGGTCTATGAACAGGGCGCCGAGATCTTCTCCCCGGAGCTGCAGCAGATTCCGCAGCGTGCGCGCGACATCCAGAACGATCTGGCGCTGTCGGTGTGGAATGGCAATGTGCGGCTGACCAGCCGCGGCGGCGGGGACAGCACCTTCTCACGTGCGCTGCTGCGCGAACTGAGCCAGACCGGCCGGCGCACGCAGGAGATCTTCGATCGCTCCATCGCGGACCTGCAGCAGACCGTGCTGTCCGCGCTGCTGCTGGACTGTACGCTGCGCGCATCGCTCGCCGCAGACATCGTGGATCGCAACCTGTACGAGCGCGTCAATGACTGCCGCTGGTGGGCGCTGAACGGCACCTTGCGCGATGCGCTGGAAGGCAGCACGCCGCCCGAAAAGGCCACAGAAATTCTGGCCGGTATCAATGCGCTGTATACCGTCTACGACTCCATCCTGTTGTTCGACGGGCAGTGCCGCATCACCGCCGTGTCCAATCCGCGCCATCAGGCCCTGGTCGGCACGACACTGTCGCAGGGCTGGGCGCGCCAGACACTGGCATTGCGCGATTCACAGTCGTGGACGGTCTCGCCCTTCGAACCGCAGCCTGCCTACGATGGACGCCACGGCTATGTATTCTGCGCCGCGGTCCGCGATGCACAGGGCCGCACCTTGGGAGGCGTGGCGCTGGTATTCGATTCCGAGCCGCAACTGCGCGCCATCTGCAATGACGCGTTGATCGGCCTGGAAGATGCGCGCAGCGTGGTCGTGCTGATCGACGCCAACGGTACAGTCCTGGCCGCCAGCGGATTGTTCAAGGCCGGCGAACGCGCGCCCTTCGATGCCACACTGACGCAGCCCCCTGCAGCCGGTGCGCAGGGTTTCATCGAACGCGACGGACTGCGCTACGCCGCCGGCGCGCATCGTGGCGTCGGCTATCGTGAGTTCGCCGGCCTGGGCACTACGGCCATCACGCTGCGCCCAGTCGCATCCCATGCCGTTGCGCGTGCCGAAGAGATCGTCTTCCGTTTCACGCATCGCGCGCCGCGCGGTGAAGGTGCCATCGATCTGGCAACGTTGCGCATCGGTCCGTACTGGATCGGACTGCCCTCCACAGACATTCTCGATGCGCTGCGCGATCCGGCCGTCATCCGGCTGCCGGATCAGCCTGCATGGCAGGCCGGTGCCATGCTGCATGACGATCGGTCGATTCGGGTTATCGATCTGCGCGTATTGCTCGGCGCCCCGGTCACTGCGACGACCGGTCTGGTGGTCGTGGTATGCAGCGCCGGCCAAAGCCTCGGGCTGATCGCCGATGCCCTCGGCGACGTGGTGCAAGTCAGCGCGGATGAGGTGGTCACGCTGGACGGCGCCTCGCAGCCGACCGGCAACAGCCTGACGCCCCAGACCCTGGTGCCGCGCAGTCCCGAAGACAGCGCCGTGCTGCTGCTGGATCTGGCCCGGCTGGGAAAGATGTCTACGTAGCGGGCGCTTCCGGCTCGCTGATCGCCATTTGTCATCTGCACCTAGTGATCGCCCTGCTCCGCCGGCCGCCGGCGCCCAACGGCGCGCGGCCCACCCGTTTCTCCTGCAAACAGCCTGAAGTTGCTGGCGTGGTACTCACATGAGGCCGCGCACTCTCACTTTCTGGAGTCACCATGTCCCACAAGTTCCGCATCCCCACGCAGATGCTCGCTTTCTCGTTGGCGCTGTGTGCCGCCGCCCAGGCTGCCGCGGACCCGGACGAAGTCATCCTCACCGGCACCAAGTTGACCAGTGATTTCGGCGGTAAATCCGGCGTCCCGCTCGAAGCGGCGCCTCAGAGCGTGCAGGTGGTCGGCGCAGCCGCCATCGCCGAACTGGGCGCTCAATCCGTCGGCGATCTGCTGCGCCTGGTGCCCAGTGCCAATGCCGGCTACTCGCGAGTGGGTCCCTACCAATCCTTCAGCCTGAAGCTGCGCGGCTTTCTGGCGGACCAGATGCGCAATGGCATCCGCCAGCGCTACTACGAGGATGTGGACGCCTCGGCGCTGTCCAACATCGACCGCGTCGAAGTGCTCAAGGGACCTTCGGGCGTGCTGTTCGGGCAGTCCGGTGTGGGTGGCATCCTCAGCATCATCACCAAACAGCCGGATGGCCAGTTCGGCGCGCAACTGTCGGCCATGGTAGGCAGCCATTCGCAGAAGATGATCACCGGTGACTTCCGCGTGCCGGTGTCGGAGCAGCTGGGCATGCGCGTCACCGGCGAAATCGAGCGCTCGGGCACCTTCGTCGATCATCAGGATATCGACCGCGAGAACCTTGCCTTTACGCTGCGATACCAGCTCAGCGATCGTGCCGTCGCGCACCTGGTCACTGAATACGTGGAGCGACGTACGCAGCGTTACCCCGGCCTGCCAGTGGAAGGCACGCTGGCTGCCAACGGCGCCACACCCGTATCACGGGCCGTATATCTGGGCGAACCCTCCGAGGATGAGCTCACGGCTGATGCACCACTGATTCAGGCCTGGGTGAATGTGAAGCTGAACGACAAATGGACACTGACGCCGCGGCTGCAATACCAGGAATTCAACTCCGAATTCACGCAGATCCGGCTGCGCGGCGCACAGGCCAACCTCACCACCATCAACCGCAACGGCCGCAGCGGCAGGGAAAACGACGCCTATACCATCGGCCAGCTCGACCTTTCAGGTTCGTTTGCGACCGGCGGCGTCGAACACCGGTTGCTGGCGGGCTATGAATACGACTACGAACGGGGCCGGTTCACGCAGTACGACATCACCAACGTCGCGCCGATCAGCGTGCTGAATCCGGTCTACACCTTCACGCTCACAGGCCCGAACCGCACATTCGCCTACGACACGCACCATGACGTGGATGGCAGTGCGGTGTACGTGCAGGATCAGGTCGCACTCACCTCGCGCTGGAATGTGACGGGCTCGGCACGTCACTCCTGGCTCAGCGTCTGGTCGCGCGATGTCGGCAACAGCATCAGGAATGGCACCCATGTGCAGAACACCATCTGGCAGCTGGGCTCCACTTTCGCGCTGGTCGACGGACTCTCGCTGTTTGGCGGGTACAGCACCGGCTTCGACATCGAATCTTCGGGAGGAGTGCGCGCGGCGAACGGCACGCCGCTGAAGCCGGAGCAATCCAGGCAACTCGAAGCGGGCCTCAGGCTCTCGCACGGCGCCTTTCGCGGCAGCCTCTCGGCATTCCAGCTCAAACGTGTCGATGCGCTGACCACCGACGCGCAGAATCCGGACTACAGCCTGAATGTCGGCGCACAGCGCGTGCACGGCATCGAGCTGCAGGGCGACTGGCATGCGTCGCCGCTGTGGACGGTGTCGGGCGGCTACGCGCTGCTGCAGTCGAAGATCACGCGCAGCAACGACGGGGATCAGGGAAGGCGCCTCGGCGATGTACCTAAGCACAGCGCCACGCTGCGCACCGCTTACGAAATTCCCCAACATGCGCTGACGCTGCGCGCCGGACTCTCCCATGTTTCGGACCGGCCGCTGACCAATGGCAGCTCCACTCGTCTGCCGGGCTACACGTTGCTCGATGCCGGCGCATCGATAAAGATCAAGACGGTGGACGTGGATCTCACGCTGGCCAACTTGGCCGACAGGCGCTACTTCACCGCCTCGGGCAATGCCTTCGCGGTGATCCCCGGCGATCCGCGCAGTGCGCAGCTGAAGCTCGGAACGCGCTGGTAGATCACCAGCTTCGTAGCAGCCCGGGCACAGAAGCAGCACACGGTCTATCTCGACGCCGGCGACGGGCGCGTGCCCGGCACCATCGACTGGAGTGACTACAGCCCGGCAGCACGGGTCGTTGAATGGGGCGTGATGACGCACATGGGACGGCGCTGTGGCCGCGCCAAGCAGCTGGGGAATCTGGTCGTATGCCTGGTGCTGAGCGGCACGACCATCGCAGGCGTGGTCCCGTGGTGGAAGCGACGACCGCGCGGAGCGCTTGGCGCGCCCGCGCGCAGCACGGGCGAACGCGTGCCCGCCGGCATCGTTGTGACGCTGGCGACGCTGGGCCTGCTGTTTCCGCTGCTCGGTGCAACGCTGGTTCCAGTCGCGTTGTTCGACGCCTATGCGGCGGCAAGATAGGCGGCCACTACGCGGCCGCCAGATTCAGGGGCTTGGGGCGCCCCACCGCGTAACCTTGCACATAGTCCACGCCCATGCTGCGGGCCGCATCCAGCCCCGCGGCATCCTCCACCTGTTCGGCGATCACCTTGAAATTCAGCGAGCGCGCCAGCTTGATCGTGGCGGTCACCATGGCCTGGTTCACACTGTCGCGCGCCAGGTTGCGCATGAATGATCCGTCGATCTTCAGGAAATCCATCGGCAGGTTCTTCAGGCTGGCGAACGATCCCAGATTGCTGCCGA
>DATNCK010000074.1:0-8913 GCA_035571575.1 Steroidobacteraceae bacterium
GGTATAGGGCAGCGTGACACGCGGCGCCTCCCATACTCGCTGCACGCTCATCGTGTGCTCGAAGCTCACCTCGCATTCTTCGAGCGCACCGCTGATCGGCGCAGCCGAACCCGGCTCCGGAGAGCAGGCCAGCGGAATGTGCCCTTCACCGGCCAGCAATCCAGAGGTGGGGTCGAGCCCGATCCAGCCCGCGCCCGGCAGATACACCTCGCACCAGGCATGCAGGTCGGTGAAATCCTTCTCGGCTCCGGAAGGACCATCGAGGGATTTCATGTCGGGCACGAGCTGAATCAGGTAACCGGAGACAAAGCGCGCGGCGAAGCCCAGATGCCGCAGCAACTGCACCAGCAACCAGCCCGTGTCGCGACAGGAGCCGGATTTCTTCGCGATGGTCTGGTCCGGGAACTGCACGCCCGGTTCCATGCGCACGGTGTACGAAATATCCTGCTGCAGCTTCTGATTCAGCTGCACCAGGAAATCCATGGTGCGCCGGGGCGTGCGGTCCACCGCCGCCAGGTAGGTGCGGAACACATGGCCGGAGGGAAGCCGCGCCATGAAGGGCAACAGCTCCTTGTGCTCGGCTTCCGCGTACTGGAACGGGTACTGTTCGGCGTAAGGCTCTACGAAGAAGTCGAAGGGGTTGTGCACCGCCATCTCGGCGACCAGATCGATCTCGACGCGGAACTCCTGCGTGGGCTCGGGGAATACCAGCCGCGCCAGATAGTTCGACTGCGGATCCTGCTGCCAGTTGAGAAAGTGCTTCGCCGGCAGCACACGCATCGAATAGGAAAGTATGCGCGTGCGACTATGCGGCGCGGGCCGCAGGCGCACCACCTGGGGCCCCAGTGTCACAGCGCGGTCGTAGCGATAGTGCGTGACGTGATTCAGCGCGACATGAATAGACATATTTCACGCGCTGCGCGCTTCATCCGTCTGGGGCGCCTGGCCCCGGTGAAAATGGAAATATTCCGCCGCCACGGAATCGTGGATGCGCGCCAGATCCTCCTGGATGTGGTCCAGGGTTTCATGACGTCGATGCGGCGCAAGATCTTCACCCGTCATGCGATCGATGCGCCGATGCGCCACTCTGAGCGCACGCAGCGGATCCATGTTGTGCGGCAGATTGGCAAGCCGCGTTTCGATTTCATCCAGGCAGTAGATCACGGCGCGGGGGAACTCCACGTCGCGCACCAGGTAGCTCACCACGCCTTCACCATCGACCCGATTCGATCCATGACGGCGATACATCTGGAATGCCGACATGGAATTGAGCACGCCCACCCACAGCAGACCTGCGGCCGGATGTTCGGCGTTGTTGGGACCGGAGGGCAATTGCACGGCAGCGGTGATATCGAGGATGCGCGTGGTCATGTCCGCACGCTCCAGATGCTCACCCAGGCGCAGGAACTGGTAGGCCACGTCGTGACTCATGCAATCCGTCAGCAGGCCCGACACCGCCTGCCGGTCACGGATCATGTCCTGCAGCACGCGGCGGCGCTCGACATGACCCATGCGGTTCTGGGACTGCCGCAGCGAGGCCAGGTACATGGCATTCACGCGCTCCCACAATTCGCGTGGCAGCACATCGCGCATCACGCGGCAGTTCTCGCGCGCGTATTTCACGCAGGAGTGGATCGAACCGGGATTGCGCTGCGCCGAAACGAGGAAATCCATCACATTGGCTTCGCTGGGTTCCGGATAGATCTGCTGGTACAGCGCACCCAGGCCCACGATCTGGATCAGATTGTCCCAGCCGAAGAAGGCACCACGCGGCAGATCGAGCAGCAGCTGCGAGGTGGCGTTGATGAGTCTTGCAGTGTTTTCAGCGCGCTCCAGATAGCGCGACATCCAGTACAGGTTTTCCGCGGCGCGGGAGAGCATCATGCAGTCTCCTCTACGATCCAGGTGTCCTTGCTGCCGCCGCCCTGTGAGGAGTTCACCACCAGCGATCCTTCGGGCAGCGCCACGCGCGTGAGGCCGCCCGTGGTGGCATAGAGACTGTTCGACTGCAGCACGAAGGGTCGCATGTCCACATGGCGCGGCGCGATGCCATCACCGATCAATGTCGGCACCGTGGAGAGTGTCAGTGTGGGCTGCGCCATGAAGCCGCGCGGATCGGCTTTCACGCGTTCTGCAGTTTGCCTGCGCGCTTCGGGGGTCGCCTGCGGGCCGATCAGAATGCCGTAGCCCCCGGATTCGTTCGCCGGCTTCACCACCAGCTTGTCGAGATTCGCCAGCACATGCTCGCGATCCTTTTCGCGGTAGCAGAGAAAGCTGGGCACGTTCTGCAGGATGGGATCCTGATCCAGGTAGTACTTGATGATCTCCGGAACGAAGGCATAGACGACTTTGTCGTCGGCAACGCCTGCGCCGGGCGCATTGGCTATC
Source organism: Steroidobacteraceae bacterium (assembly GCA_035571575.1). Lineage (GTDB taxonomy): Bacteria > Pseudomonadota > Gammaproteobacteria > Steroidobacterales > Steroidobacteraceae > ZC4RG30. Next base: position 2,389 of record DATNCK010000074.1, read on the forward strand.
GCGACATTGCCCTTGCGCCAGGCGCGCATGAGGCCGTTGACGCCAAGCGCCGAATCCTCACGGAATACATCGGGGTCGAGAAAGTCATCGTCGATGCGGCGGTAGATCACATCCACGCGCCTGAGGCCCGCGATGGTCTTCATGTAAACCACATCGTCGCTGCCCACGAGAAGGTCCGATCCCTGCACCAGCTGCGCGCCGATCTGCTGCGCCAGATAACTGTGTTCGAAATACGCGGAATTGAAGATCCCCGGCGTCAGCAGCGCGATGACCGGGCGCTCACCCAACCGCGGCGACAATGCGGCCAGCATGTCGTAGAGCGCATCGGTGTAACCATCCACCGGCTGGATGCGGCAGATCTCGAACAGCTCCGGAAAGGCTGACTTCATCAGGATGCGGTTCTCGAGCATGTACGAAACACCCGAGGGAACGCGCAGGTTGTCCTCGAGCACGTAGACGGTGCCATCCTTGTCGCGCACCAGATCAGTGCCGCAAATATGAGCCCACACCCCAAAACGGGGCGACATGCCGCGACACTGCACCCGAAAATTGCGCGAGTTCGCCAGCAGCTCAGCGGGGAACACGCCGTCCTTCACGATCTTCTGCGCGTTGTACAGGTCGTCGATGAAGAGATTGAGTGCCGTCAGTCGCTGCCTCAGGCCGCGATCGATCTGCGCCCACTCACGGGCCGGCATGACGCGCGGAATGGGATCGAAGGGCCAGGCCCGATCGATGCTGGCACCATCGCCATAGGTGGTGAAGGTGATCCCCATGGTCACGATGGCGGCATCCACGGCCGCGCGCCGCGCCTGCAGGTCTTCTCCTGCCAACCCCATCAGATAGTTGCAGAGCGCCCGCGCCGCGGGTCGTGGCTGACCATCGGGCGCCACGAACTCATCGAAGCCATCGCTCCGCAAGTAGCGTTCCAGACCCAGATCCATAGCCACCTGCCCCTTTGTCCAGGGTCTAATTCAGCAAGAAGCGTGCCTCAGAACAGCGCCGCATTGAGAAAGAAGTGCACCCCGATGGACGCCGCATAGCCAAGAACGATCACCCACATCCATTTCAGGTGCGCACCGAAGGTATAGATTCCTCTCGCCTGACCCATCAGCGCAACCCCCGCCGCCGATCCGATGGAAAGCAGCGAACCACCCACCCCGGCCGTCAGAGTGACCAGCAGCCACTGGCCGTGACCCATATCGGGGTTCATCGTCAAAACCGCAAACATGATGGGGATGTTGTCGACGACGGCCGAGGCCAGGCCCACCGCCATATTGGTGACCGAAGGCCCCAGCGACGCATAGGAGTGTTCCGACAGCCAGCTGAGGAAGCCGAAGGCACCCAGACCGCCGACGCACAGTACCACACCATAGAAAAACAGCAGCGTGTCCCACTCCACGCGACTGGCGATCACGAAGATGTCGAAGGTCGATTCATCGCGATGCAGTTCGCGTCGGCGTAACCCGTAACCATAGACCATCAGCGCGCCGAGGCCAGTCATCATTCCGAGGAATGATGGCAGGTGCAGCCATTGGTGCAGCACCACCGTAAATGCAATGGTCAGGCCGAACAGCAGGATGATGCCTGGGGCTCCACGCTTCATGCTGGTTCGCACCACTTCCAGCGCAGGCCGCGCCTGCGGCACGGCGAAGTGCATGCAGAACGCCGGCACCAGCCAGTTGACCAGCGCCGGCAGGAACAGCCGGAAGAACTCGAAGAAGCCAAGTATGCCCTTCTGCCAGACCATCAATGTGGTGATGTCGCCGAAGGGACTGAACGCGCCACCGGCATTGGCAGCCACAACGATGCTGACGCAGGCGGGCACCAGGAAACGCGCCTCGCCACGCCCTACGCTGACGGCCACCGCGCCCATCACCAGCGCAGTGGTGAGATTGTCGAGCACTGGCGAAAGAACGAAAGCCATGCCGCCAGTGAGCCAGTAGATGGTGCGCAGCGAGAAGCGGCGCGCAATCATCCACGAGCGCAGTGCCGCGAACACATTGCGCTCCTCCAGCGTGTTCACATAGGTCATCGCGGCGAGCAGGAACAGGAGCAAGCCGGCATATTCAGTGAGATTGTGTTCGAGCAGCGCGCCGGCGTCGACGTCGACGCCCTGATGCTGCGCGGCGACCCCCACCAGAACCCAGATGACACCAGCACAGAGAATCACCGGCTTCGACTTGCGCAGCTGCGTGAACTCTTCGGCGATCACCAGCACATAGGCCAGCACGAACACACCGAGCGCCGCCAGCGCCAGGGGACTGGCGAGCATCTCAGACGGGGAACTCACTCGTTCGCGGCCTTTTCCGCCGCCTCGCGTGCTTCGGCTGCCTTTTTTTCGGCATCATCAACCTGCTGACGCACCTTGTCTTCAGTCTGCTTCGCCTGTCTGGCCTGTTCGGCGGCCGATGCACCCCCTGCCGCCGCTGCCGCACCAGTTTCTGCCAGACCGCAGCCGCTCAGCATGCAAATGCCCAGCATCGCCCCTGACAGCAAAGCCACGTCTCTGCGAACCATGAGTTGTTCCTCCACTTCAACCGAAAAGCGATATTGCAAGAGTCGGCTGTCAGACAAAACGAGAGGTGCTTGTAGGCGCTTCGTACCATTTCGTCGCGTCCGGGACTCCGGCATGCGAATCATTGACAGTGCGGAATCATCCCATATCGTGGGTCGCATGAACGAGCAACCGGCCATCAAGGACGCCGGTGTCGGACCGGACCCACAGGTGTTGTGCGCAGCGCGTGTATGTCTGTTTCTCGACGTCGATGGAACATTGATCGAATTCGCCTCGACCCCGGATGGGGTCAGGGTCGAGCCTGCGACCATCGAGTTGCTGACGCGGCTGCGAAATCTGCTGGGCGGTGCCATGGCCCTTATCAGCGGGCGACAGCTGGCGGCGCTGGACGAGATGTTTCGTCCACTGGTGCTGCCTGCCGCGGGAATTCATGGTTTCGAGCGTCGCAGCGCGGGCGGCCAGGTATTTCGTCCCTCTGTATCCACGGCAAGGCTCGACCACACTCGGCAACGCCTGCAACCCGCGCTACGTCGCCACCAAGGTCTGCTGCTCGAAGACAAGGGCTATGCGCTGGCATTGCACTACCGCAATGCGCCTGAAGATGCCGAGATAGCGGTTGAGACGATGTCTGGCGCGGCCGCCGAACTGGGCCCTGAGTACGAAATTGTCGCCGGCGCTGCCGTGGTGGAAGTGAAGCCCTCGCGCCAGAACAAGGGCACGGCGATCGATGCTTTCATGAAAGAGGCGCCCTTTGCCGGCCGCATGCCGGTTTTCCTGGGCGACGACATCACTGACTACGCCGGCTTCGCTGCGGTACGCAACCACGGTGGCTTCGATATCTCGGTGAGCCGCCGCGTCTCGGCGCGCTGGTATCTGGAAGGCCCGGCTGCGACGCATGCCTGGCTCTCGCGACTGGAACGCTGTCTGAAAGGTGGTGACAAGTCATGAGTCCGAATCTGCAGCTGGGTGTCATCGGCAACTGCCAGGTCGCCGCGCTCATCGATGGCGAGGGCACGGTGCTGTGGTGCTGTCTTCCCCGGCCCGATGGCGATCCAGTGTTCAGCGCGTTGCTGACTGCCGAAGGTCGCGACGCGGCCCAGGGCATTTTCCGCGTGGAGCTGTCGCGACATCAGCGCGCGCAGCAGCGCTATCTGCACAACACCGCCGTGCTGGAGACCACGCTCACCGATGCGCAGGAGAACGTCGTGCGCATCACCGATTTCTGTCCGCGCTTCCGCGACCGCGGCCGCATCTTCCGCCCCATGATGCTGATGCGCATCATCGAGCCGGTGGCGGGCCGCCCGCTGATCACTCTGCGTCTGCGCCCGTCCACGCACTATGGGCGGCGCGCGCTGCCCAGCATCGGGGGCTCGCATCACCTGCGCTTGAGCTGTTCCACGACGGATTACCGCATTACCTCCGACGTTTCGCTCACTGCGGTGATGGAAGAGCGCATGATCGTGCTCGACAAGCCGATCGTGTTCATTCTGGGTCCGGACGAAACCATCGAGCAGGCGCCGGGCACGCTGGCCACCGCATTTCTGGCCGACACGATTGGCTACTGGCGCGACTGGGTGCGCGGGCTGGCCATTCCTTTCGACTATCAGGAAGCCGTGATCCGCGCGGCCATCACGCTGAAGCTGTGCACCTTCGAAGACACCGGTGCCGTGCTCGCGGCACTGACTACTTCGGTTCCCGAGGCGCCGGGCACTTCGCGCAACTGGGATTACCGCTATTGCTGGCTGCGCGACAGCTACTTCGTGATCCAGGCCCTGAACCGGCTGGGCGCAACGCGCACGATGGAATCCTACCTGCACTTCATCGACAACATCGTCGCGCGCTCCAGCGTGGATGACCTGCAACCACTATATGGCATCAGCGGCGATGTGCGCGCCGAAGAGCGGATTGTCCCTGATCTCTCCGGCTATCGCGGCATGGGACCGGTGCGCATCGGCAATGCCGCCATCACCCAGAAGCAGCACGACATCTATGGCTCGCTGATCCTCGCCTCCACGCAGCTGTTCTTCGACGCGCGACTGGAACACAGCGGCGATTCATCGCTGTTCGCGCGACTGGAACTGCTGGGCCACCGTGCCCGCGCTGTCTTTGACAAGCCCGACGCCGGCCCGTGGGAACTGCGGGGCACAGAACAGGTTCACACCTTTTCTGCCGCGATGTCTTGGGCGGGTTGCGATCATCTGGCGCGCATCGCGCAGCGTACGGGCGATGTCGGCGCCATGGAGCGCTGGCGTGCCTCAGCCGATGAGATCCGCGAACAGATACTGCAGCGTGCCTGGAACGAGGCGCGCGGGTGCTTCGTCTCTACCTTCGATGGCAATGATCTGGACGCCACTGCCCTGTTGCTGCCGGAGTTGGGCCTGATCGCGGCCACCGACCCACGTTTCATCGCCACCCTCGATGCCATCGACCGTGAACTGCGCGAAGGCGATCTCGTATTCCGCTACCGGCACGAAGATGACTTCGGCCGTCCCTCCACGGGTTTCGTGATCTGCTCATTCTGGTATGTGAACGCGCTGGCCGGGGCCGGACGCGTGCAGCAGGCCCGCGAGCTGTTCGAGCGGCTGCTATCGCGCCGCAATTCCCTGGGCCTGCTATCCGAAGACATCGAACCCACCCAGAACGAGCTGTGGGGCAACTTTCCGCAGACCTACAGCATGGTGGGCATCGTCAGCAGCGCGCTTCGGCTGAGCCGCCAATGGGAGAACGAGCTGTGAGGAAAGTCATAGCTGGTTGAGAACATCTCGTGCAAGTCGCTAAGCTCCACACTCTTCACAGGGAGGTGCGGGCGTGCGTACAAAACATGTGCTGGTAATCCTTCTCAGTGCCAGTCTGATGACCACTTCCTGCACCACAGTGCGCGACGTGCCGTTGCCAGCGGTCATCGACGCCACTCACCTGCAGGGTGTGCACGTGGGCGACCGGGTGGAGGTGACCCGCAAGAACGGCACGTCCGAGAGCTTCCGCGTCACAGCCATTGAAGGTGACGCACTGCTGGGCAAGACGGTGCGGGTCTCCTATTCAGATATCTCAAGCATCGAGGTACATCGGTTCAGCATCTGGCGCACGTCGGGAGTCGTGGTCGGGATGCTGGTGACCGCCGCCGCTGCGGCGCTTTACGTGCTGGTGCGCGCGGATCGGCACTCCGACTGATAAGCTGCCGGGCATCCACCGGCGGGCACACCCCCACGGAGCGCGGCATGGCCATACCTGAGCACTCGGTCAGCTACATCCAGCCCACACGGCAGAGCGCGTGGGGCACGTATCTGGCACAGGTTGATCGCATCATTCCCTACCTGGGAGAGTTGTCCCGCTGGGTGGGCACCCTCACCCGTCCCAAGCGCGCACTCATCGTCGACATTCCCGTGAAGATGGATGACGGCACCGTGCAGCACTTCGAAGGCTTTCGCGTGCAGCACAGCCTGTCGCGCGGGCCAGGCAAGGGCGGCGTGCGCTACCACCCCGATGTCACGCTTGAAGAAGTGATGGCGCTGGCGGCCTGGATGACCGTCAAGAACGCGGCGGTGAACCTGCCCTATGGCGGCGCCAAGGGCGGCGTGCGCGTGGATCCTTCCCGGGTATCGCGCGCCGAACTCGAACGCATCACCCGCCGCTACACCAGCGAGATCGGCATCATCATCGGGCCGCAGCAGGATATTCCCGCCCCCGATGTGAACACCGACGCACAGATCATGGCGTGGATGATGGACACCTACTCCGCCAATGTCGGCGGCACGGTGTCGGGTGTGGTCACTGGCAAGCCGGTGGCACTGGGTGGTTCGCTGGGACGCGTGAAGGCCACGGGCCGCGGTGTGTTTCTCATCGGCTGCGACGTGGCCAGACGGCGCGGCATGAATCTTCAGGGTGCGCGCATCGCCGTGCAGGGCTTCGGCAACGTGGGCTCGGTGGCGGCGGAGCTTTTCTCGCAGGCCGGTGCGCGCATCGTGGCGGTACAGGATCAGAACGGTACAGTGCACAACCCCAATGGCCTG
>DATNCK010000075.1:0-14721 GCA_035571575.1 Steroidobacteraceae bacterium
CGCCTTGGGTGAGCCGCTAGCTGCTGAGCCGGGCCGAACTCAGGTAGCATCGGACTCCGCGCACCAAGGAGAGTGGTCATGCCGAAGAATGCCAGGGTCCCGCCGGTCACAGTCGACAAGCTGCTCGAAGACCTGCAGGCCGTAGTGGGCGATGCTGAAGCCCTGCTCAAGGCCACCGCACACCAGGCGGGCGAAAAGGTGCAGGAAGTGCGTGCCAAGGCGGAGCAGTCGGTGCATGCCGCGCGCGAGCGCCTCGCAGAGCTGCAGGAAAGTGCAATGGACACGACCCGCGAGCTAGTCAGTGACGGCGAGGAGTACGTACGCCGCAATCCCTGGCAGTCGGTGGGCATCGCGGCCGGCGTGGGGCTGCTGGTCGGCCTGCTGATCGGCAGGCGTCGCTAGGTAAACCATGGCGCAAGAGGGCACGGAGACGGCTGCGGGACCCATCGGCACGCTGATCGGGTCGCTGAAGAACATGCTGTCGACCTTCATCGCCCTCCTGCAGACGCGGCTGGAGATTGTTTCCACCGAACTGCAGGAGGAGATCGGCCGCGCTGCGAGTCTGTTGTTGTGGACCTTCATCGCGCTGTTTGCGGCCGGCATCGGTCTGTTCGTAGGGGCACTGGTGCTGATCTTCGCGTTCTGGGAAACGCATCGCGTGCTGGTTTCGATGCTGGTGATGGGCTTCTTCTTCCTGCTGGCCATCGTCGCCGTGCTGGTGCTGCGCGCCAAGCTCAAGGGTCGGCCGCGGTTGTTCGCGGCAACCATCGAGGAGTTCTCGCGCGACCGCGCGCATCTCGATGGCCGGCACGCGGAGCGCGAGTGAGTCACCTCGCTCAACTTGCGCAGCGCCGTGCCAACCTGCAACGCAGGGCTGAGCGACAGCGTGAAGAGTTGGGTGCGCAGGTGCAGGCACTCGAATCGCGCTTCAGTGGCTTCGACCGATTGCTCGGTGTCGGCCAGCTGCTGCAGAAACCCGTGCTGCTCGCCGCGGGTGCAGGGTTGCTGTTCTTCATTGGGCCACGGCGGGTGCTGAGACTCGCGGGGCGCGCACTGCTGCTGTTTTCGACCGCGCGGCGTCTGTTCGGCTTCATCGGCAGGCGTGCCGCGTCAGACTCGAACCGGCCGTGAGATAGCCAGTTCTTCTACTCAATACTCAACAGGGGTAAGTACCAGATGACACTACCGTTCGATCGCCGCACATTTCTGATGACGCTTCCGGCCTTCGCAGCCCTGCGCGTATCCGCGCAGCAGCCGGCGGCTTTCAAATCGAATGGACTCAGCCAGTTCGTGCTGACGGTCAGCGACGTGAAGCGATCGCTGGAGTTCTACCAGGGGCTGTTCGGCATGCCGATCCAAGCGCGCCAGGGTTCCACCATACTGCTGCGGGTTGGCGAAGGGCCGCGATTCGTGGCGCTGCGTCAGGCTGCCGCCGGCGAACGGCCGAGCATCAGCCAGCTGGGCTTCGGAGTCGAAAACTTTTCGATCGATGGCGCCATGAAGATCTTGACGGCGCATGGCTTCAGCGCCGCGCCTGCCGACGCGACGAAGCCCGGCCCTCGACAGGTGCTGGTGCGGGCCCGGCCGCAGAATGAAGGCGGCTCGCGCGATGGAAGCACCCGCGACATGTTCGCTGCGGATCCCAGCGGCGTCGTTTTCCAGCTGCATGACACCGCGTATTGCGGTGGCAGCGGTGCGCTCGGCAAAACCTGCGGCAAGGCTGAACCTTCGCCGAAGCCGGGGCTCATTGCCGTCAAGGACCTGAGCCACTTCACGGTCACGGCCAGCGATCCGAACACGGTGCAGTCGTATATCGACCTCTTCGGTTTCAAACCGATGGTGTACCAGGCGGCGACTCCAGCCTGGCAGGTAGGCAATGGCGTGCACTTCCTGATGTTCATCGGCGGCGGCGGTCCGACGCGACCCGGATTCACGGCCGGGCCACCGGGCGGCGGAGCACCGGGTGGTGCACCCCCCGGCGGCGGTGGACCTCCGGGCGGCGGCGGCGGTCCTCCGGGTGGCGGTGGCGGTCCTCCGGGTGGCGGCGGTCCCCCGGGCGGTGGACCTCCTGGCGCTGGCCCGCGACGAGCGGGAGGCATCGATCACGCCTGTTTGAGCATGACCGGCTTCGATCCCGCCAAGGTGACGCAGACGCTGGTGGACTACGGCCTGAAGAAACAGGAGGGGCAGGGCCGCACTCCGCTCGTCACCTACATCTCGCTGCGCATGCCAAATCGCGGCGGCGCTGAAGGCGGTACGCCGGAGCTGTACTTCACCGATCCGGACGGCCTCGCGATACAGCTGCAGGACACCACCTATTGTGGCGGCGGCGGATTCCTCGGAGAACTCTGCCCGCCGCTATGAAGGCGACGCCTGCGTGAATTCCGCCCGCATCCTGGCCTTCTGCGGCAGCTTCTTCCTGATCGCGATGAGCCCGGGTCTGTGCATGACGCTGGCAATGTCGCTGGGCATCAGCATCGGCCTGCGTCGCACGTTGTGGTGGATGCTGGGCGAACTGGCGGGCATCGCGCTGGTGGGCTCGGCAGCCATGCTCGGCGTCGCTGCGCTGCTGCTGGGCGCGCCACGCGTGTTCACCGCATTCAAGTTTGTGGGCGCCGCCTATCTGTTGTGGATGGCCTGGCGCAGCTGGCATTCGCCCGTCGGCGGTCTTGCCGCGACATCGCAGGCCACGCCGCTGGCGCTATGCATGCAGGGATTTCTGGTCGCGGTGTCGAATCCCAAGGCCTGGGCGTTCATGATGGCCCTGCTGCCACCGTTCATCGATCCGAAGGCGCCGCTGGCGCCGCAGATGGCCCTGCTGCTGTCGCTGATGATCGTGATCGAGTTCAGCGCGCTGCTGATCTACGCCTGGGGTGGCCGCGGCCTCAGTGAGGTGTTGTTGCGCCGTGGGCAGGCGCAGTGGCTCAACGGCATTGCCGCGCTGCTGATGGTGGTGGTCGCGGGATGGCTGGTGCTGGGCTGAGCCGCTTCAGACACTCTCACCCGGTGGGCGAGCGGTTGTCGCGGCCACTCCTTCGCGCCCGATCAGATACAACCCGCTGCCCACGATGATCGCCGCGCCCACCCACGTCACGCCGTCGGGCAACACCTGCCAGACGGCCAGATCCAGCAGCACCACCCAGATCAGGCCGGCGTATTCCAGCGGCGCGATCTGACTGGCCTCACCCAGGCGGAATGCGTGGGTGAGGGCGATCTGCGCCAATGCGCCAGTGAGGCCGATGCTCGCGATGACCCACCAGTGTTCGCGCTGTATCGGTTGCCAGTCGAATGCAGCTATCGCTCCTGAGAACGCCCCCAGCATGATCAGGAACCAGAACACCATGGCCTCGGGACTGTCGCGCTGCGCCAGTTTGCGCACGGTGATGGCCGCCACGGCATAGCTGAGCGCCGCGATGAGCAGCACCAACCCCGGTGTCGTGGCCACTCCGGCTACGCCTGGGCGCAGCACCACCAGCACTCCCAGCAGGCCTGCCGCGATGGCGGCCCAGCGCCGCGGCCCCACCTTTTCGCCCAGCAGCGGCACGGACAGCGCCGTGATCATCAACGGCGCGACGAACACGATGGCGTAGGCGGTGGACAGCGGCATGCGCGCCACGCCATACACGAATCCCGCCATCACCCCCACACCGAGCACGCCACGGAACAGATGCAGGGGCCAGTGCACATTGAACAGCGTGCGCGCGCGGCCACCCGCCACGATCCAGAGCAGCACCAGTGGCAATGCGGCAAGGCTTCGCAGCGTGGCGACCTGGAAGGGGGAATAGCTGGTCGCGATCCATTTCATGGCCGCATCCATCAGCGCGAACAGGACGCCGGCCGACAGCATCCACAGCGCGGCCTGTCGTGAGGTATTGGGGGCGGACATTGCCCCAGTGTACCGAAGGTCGTGTTCATCACCTCCGCGTCAGGGGACGCGGATCGTCGGTGCCCCAGATCACAGCTGCGAAGAGAAGACGTCCATGGCCCGCTCCGCAACTTTTTCATGCCACGGCCGCTGGCGCCACTGTTGCAATGTCACGCGCTTGGCCCGGCCCAGGTCCGCCTCGAACACAGTAGTCGCCTGGCGCGCGAAGTCCTGATCGATCACGTTGAGATTGGCTTCATCGTTCAACCGGAACGAGCGGCTGTCGAAATTGGTGGAGCCCACGGAGACCAGCAGCTCATCCACGATGAATGTCTTGCAGTGGAACATGGTGGGTTGGTATTCGTAGATCTGCGCGCCCGCGGCCAGCAGTGCGCCCCAGCTGGCACGTGATGCCTTCTTCACCACCTGGGCATCGATATGCGGCCCAGGGGTGATGATGCGCACCCGCACACCACGTCGCAGCGCATCCAGCAGCGCCTTCATCGTGAGATCGTCGGGCACGAAATACGCAGCCGAAAGATCGATGGTTCGCTCGCTCGCGGCGATCGACAGCAGATACATCAGCACCATGCTGTCGGCGCCGCCCTGCGGCGAGCTGCTGAACACCTGTGCCGAGGCGCCGCCCGTGCCGGTCAGCGCCGGAAAATAGGCGTCCCCCTCCAGCACTACGCCTGAGGTCTTGATCCAGTTGTCCGTGAAGGCCGCCTGCATCTGCGCCACGGCGGGACCAGTGATGCGGTAGTGCGAGTCGCGCCAATGATCCGGATCCTGCGCATGCCCGTTCCAGTTGTCGGCGATGCCGACGCCGCCAGTGAAGCCCTCGCGGCCGTCGATGACGAGCAGCTTGCGGTGCGTGCGGTTGTTCATTCGCGCCAGGTGGTACCAGCGCAGCGGATGGAACATCTGCACCTGCACGCCGGCTTCCTTCATTGACTGCAGCAGCTGCGCCTCGATTTTCTGGCTGCCGACCCAGTCGAGCAGCACATGCACTTGCACGCCGGCCCGGGCGCGCTCCGACAGCGCCTGGGCGAATTCGCGGCCAATGTCGCCGGACCAGTAGATGTAGGTCTCGAAGGTGATGGTGCGTTGGGCGGAGCGGATCGCGGCCAGCATCGCGGGGAAGATCTGCTCGCCGTTTTCGAAGTGAGTGGGGGTGTTGCCCTCGAGCAGGGGCGGGCCAAGCAGCACGCCCAGTTCACGACGGAACTGCGGATCGCCGATGCCGTGCTGGTGCGTTGGTGCGTGCTGAATGCGGCGTTCGGGGGTGGCGAAGTTCAGCAGCAGGATCGTCGCCAGCGCCCCGAGCAGCACGCCGGCTATCGTCACCCGCGAGCGGGTGGTGCGAAACCATCTGTTGAACGCCATGTACGTCTCCCCGCTGCGGCATGATGCAGTGCATGCGAAGGGGAGGCACTTGCTGTGACGCCAGAGGCAGCGTCGGAGCATTCCCACGCCGCGGGAGGTACCGCTCGTGCGTGAGCGATGAGTCGAGCGGCGTCCGCGGCTAGAACTCCCTGGAGGCCGGGTGCAGTACGGCGGTATGCGGCTGGTGCATCAAGTTCGCGTCCGCCTCGCGGAAATGATGTGTCATCGAGAGATGATCGATGCTGTCCAGCGGCAGGCTGAGAAACAGGGAGATTCTCCGCTCCAGCATGTTGAACACGTCGCGGTAGGCGTTGGCTTTCTCGATCTGCGTTCCCTCGACCAGGCTCGGGTCCGGAATGCTCCAGTTTCCGGTGACTGGCTTCCCGGGCCAGCGCGGGCACTTCTCGGCCGCGGTCTTGTCGCAGAGCGAGAAGATGAAGTCCATCTGCGGCGCATCCGGTCCGAAGAACTCATCCCATGACTTGCTGCGCAGCGACTGGGTCGGCAGGTCCAGCCGGTTCAGCAATTCCAGGGCTTGGTGGTTGACCGATCCTGCGGGCTGAGTGCCCGCGCTGTAAGCGCGAAAACGTTCCCGGCCCTTCGTGTTCAACAGCGCTTCGGCCAGTATTCCGCGCGTTGCGTTGCGTGAGCAGAGGAAAAGAACCTTGTAGCGGGTGTCTTCCAGATCCACGGTGTGCTCCGGGCTGGCGCGCCGGATCGGCGGCAGGTGTAGTGGGCCTGCTCCTGGGGGCTTGAACCATCGGTAATGTTCCGGCCTGCCGGCCGGCATCGTCCTACTTGCGGACGGGTGTCACATGACGGTGCTGTTACGCACTCAGGGTTTGATCGCGCTGAGCCAGCCTTTCGTGTCCTGCGCCTTCTGATCCCCCAGCCAACCGAATACCACCGTGTGCCAGAGAATGCGCCGCACGTAATCGCGCGTCTCGTTGTACGGAATGTTCTCGAGCCAGATATCTGCATCCATTGCACCCGTGGGCAGCCAGCGCTGCACCGCATTGGGGCCGGCATTGTAGGCGGCGAGGGCCAGCGGCAACTGGCCATCGAAGCGGTCGAGCAGATCCTTCAGATGCGCAGCGCCCAGCGGCACATTCACCTTGGGATCGAGCAGTCCGTCTGCAGTGGGTGCGGCAAGCTGCCACTTGCGCGCCGTACGGCGTGCAGTATCCAGCGTGAGCTGCGTCAGGCCGCGCGCATCGGCAGAGGAGATGGCATCGCGTTCATAAAGGCTTTCCTGGCGGATGATGCTGTAGACCAGGGTGGCGGGCAGTCCTGATAACTGCGCTGCGTTCGTGACTTCCGCGTCATAGGGTCGCGGATATAGCAGCGCATAATCATTGAACACGCGCTCGGCGGTGGCGGTGTCCACGGCCTGGTGATACCAGCCCCAGCGCGAAGCGACATGGATGAGCTGCGGGCGGAAGGTGGCAGCGAGCCCGTTCGCGCCACTGCGCCATTCGGCACGCGCCGGATCCAGCATCCGGTGCCATTGCAGCTCACGCGCGCGCACGAACTCGGGCTGCGCCTCGAAGCGGCTGAGAAGCGCCGCATCCACCGGCAGCGGCTGCGGGTTCGGAGCGATCTGGCGCTTGAGACGCGCGGCCGCCATCGCCGAGTAGTAGTTGTCTTCGGCGAGCAGGGCTTCGAAGAGCTGCCGCGCGCCGGCCTGATCGCCCTCATGCGCAGCCACGCGCGCAGCCCAGTAGCGCCAGCGTGCGGTGCGACGGTTGTCTTCCGTCATCGCCGCGATGCTGCGCGCGGCCATCCTCCAGTCGCCAGCCCACAGCGCGGCGCGGCTTTGCCATTCGCGCGCACTGGTATCGAAGTCAGCGGCGTCTACCTTCGCGAAATACTTGCGCGTGTCGGGGTCACGGTCCCACGAAAGCGCCAGCGCGAGTGCCAGTGCCAGCGGGCTCGCGGCGCGTGCGTCCAGATAGCGCGCGCGCACCAGTGGTTCGAAGCGTTGTTTGGCGGCCGTGCGGTTGGCGCGCGCGAGCTTGGTCCAGCCGGCGAGCAGCGTGGCGGGCGCAATATCGGTCTGCGGAGATTTGATGAGGGCATCGATTTCGCGCTGGGGATTCTCGAGCAACGCAGCCCATTGCAGCAGCGGCGCGGCTTGCTCGGCCGGCAGTCTCGCGATGATCTGGCGGGCGAAGTCGACATTGCCGGCAGCCAGTGCATTGCGGGCGCGCTGCTCGATGCGCGCCGGCGGAAGGCCGCCACTCATGTCGAGCCAGGCGAACGCACGATCGCATTCCTGCAGGCTGCGTGGCGTGAGCCAGGTTTCTGCGACCTCGGCGGCAAGGCCCGTTTCGATTCCGAGTGCGATGCGGGCCGTGTAGCTGTGGCAGCGCAGGGCCAGGCCGTCGCTGTTGGGTCGATGGAACGCCAGGAAGTCCGACCACGCGCTGCGCGCCGCGAGACTGGCGAGCCAGGTGAGGCGCAGATCCGTGGCAACGGGTTCGCGGTCGTGGGAACGCAGGAAGGAGGCGATCTGCTCGTCCTGCGCCTTGGGCACGGTGGCGCCGGAGGCCTGCAGCGCCTGCTTCAAGCGCGCGGCCTGCAGGTAGGGATAGAGCACGTAGGACTGCAGGCCGGGGCTGTCTGCGGTGTTGATCTCGGGCGTCGCCAGCCGGGCCCAGGCCTGCTGGAATTCGACACGTTGCGCAGGCAGCGGATCGTCTGCGTCCGCAGCCCCGGCCAATGTGGCGCAAGCCAGTGAAAGGCATGCCGCGAGGTGAGGCAGGGGGAAGGCACCGAATGACAGGAATGCTCGCGGACTGGTCATGATGAGTAGGGTATCGCATCGCCCGCGGTATCCCCTGCACTCGTTGTTCAAACAAGCGGTGCGAGGCGCTCTCTTGTGCCGTGAGTTGGTGCGGCGCGAAAATGGCTGGCACCGGCCTCACCGAGGGGGGATCGAGACTATGACTCCGATTCGAATCAGAGCCGTCGCAATGCTCGCTATGCTCGCGCTCATCGCATCGGCAGCATGGGCACCGATCCCAGCGCGTGCACAGACTGCAGCTCCTGATGTCGCCCGCATGGAGCAGCTCATCCAGGCTCGCGTCGCTGACAAGAGCTTCATGGGCGCCGTGCTGGTCGCTCGCGGCGATCAGGTGATCCTCAACAAGGGCTTCGGCTCGGCGAACCTCGAATTGAACGTGCCCAATACCCCGAGCACGAAGTTCAGGCTCGGATCGGTGACGAAGCAGTTCACGGCCGCATCGATTCTGCTGCTGGCGGAACGTGGCAAGCTCGCGCTCGAGGATCCGGTGAAGAAGCATTGGCCGGATGCGCCCGCCGCGTGGGATGCGATCACCATCTACCACCTGCTCACGCACACCTCGGGCATACCGAACTTCACGAACTATCCCGAGTACATGCAGACCTGGAAGTTCGCGCCGACGACATCTGAGAAGGCCATCGGCTATTTCCGCGACAAGCCGCTCGAATTCGCGCCCGGCGAGCGCATGAACTACAGCAACTCCGGCTATGTGCTGCTCGGCTATATCGTGGAGCGCGTGAGCGGGCAGTCGTATGCGACCTTCGTGCGCGAGAATATCTTCAAGCCACTGGGCATGAACGACTCTGGCTACGACGTGAACGCGGCAATCCTGCCGAATCGCGCGGCCGGCTACACCCCAGGCGCCAATGGGCTGACGAACGCGGCCTACGTGGACATGACGATTCCCGGCGGCGCAGGCGCGCTGTACTCGACTACCGCAGATCTGTTGCGCTGGACGCAGGGCCTGTTTGGCGGCAAGTTGTTGAAGCCCGAATCGCTGGCGAAGATGACCACGCCGAACAAGAACAATTACGCCTTCGGCCTGGTCATTGGCACCAGCGGTGGGCGCAAGACCATCGAGCACAACGGCGCCATCGAGGGCTTCAATACCCAGCTCACCTATTTCCCCGACAGCAAAATCACTGTGGCGGTGCTGTCGAATGTGAATGGCAGCGCGCCAACGCAGATCGGGGAACAGCTCGGAAGACTGGCACACGGCGATACGGTGCGCACGAACGCCGAACGCACGCAGATTCAAGTGCCCCGCGAACGGCTCGAGCGCCTGGTGGGCTCCTACGAAATCACGCCCATGGCGACCATGGTCATCAGCCTCGAAGGCAATCAGCTCCTCAGCCGCCTCGGTGGTCAGCCTGTGGTGCCGTTGTTCGCCGAGAGCGAGACGAAATTCTTCGCGCGCGTGGTGGAGGCCGAGATGGAGTTCGAGATCGGCGCCGACGGCAAGGCCGTTGCGATGGTGCTGCGTCAGAACGGTCAGCAGCGGCGTGCGCCGCGCATCCCCGAACGCACCGCGATCACGCTGCCGCAATCGGTGCTGCAGCGCTATCCGGGCACGTATCAGCTGGCGCCTGGATTCAATCTCACCATCACACTCGAGGATGGCCAGCTGATATCGCAGGCCACGGGTCAGGGCAAGGCACCGCTGTTTGCCGAAGCAGAGGGGAAATTCTTCCTCAAAGTGGCCAACGCGCAGGTCGAGTTTGAAGGCGGCGAGAAAGTGACCGGCCTGATCCTGAAGCAGGGCGGTCGCGAGATGCGCGCGCCGCGGCAGTAGATTAGGACGCCAGATGACGCAGGTGGGCCCCGTGGCCCACCAGCGTCTGGCTCCATCAGTGGGACGAACGGCCGGGAAGCGAATTCTCGTTCCGGCCGAGAGGACGTGTACCAGTGTTGCCTGCACCGGTCGCCGTGCTGCCCGTGGCGCTCACCCGCAGGTTGTTCTGCACATGCGAGACGCCGCTCACGCGTTCAGCACAATCCTCTGCGCGCCGCCGTTCCTCGCGCGAATTCACCGTGCCCGACAGCGTCACCTCACTTCCGGCCACAGAGACTTCAATATCGGAGGCATCGACCAAGCGGTCATCGCTCAGCCGGTCGCTGACGTCCTCACGGATGCGCTCATCCGAGCGCACATAGCCCTTGGGCCCACGGCCGCGGTGGCCACGGTCCTGCGCATCCATGTTGCGGCGCTGCTGGGCCTCATCATCGCCAAACCACGACGCCACCTCGTCTGAGGTGCGGTCCCACCAATCACGCTGTGGACCCGGATTGCGGTAACCACGGCCCTGGTATAGCGGGGCGTAGTCGCGCTCGTAGCCGGAGCGGGGGTATTCATCGCGCGAATAGTTGTCGCGCGACAATCCGCGGCCGTAGCTGGCGCTGTAGGGCCAGGAACTCGTGCCGTAGTTGCCATAGGCTCCGCCGAACTCCCGGCCGTAGCGCCCGGGCTCGCGGCCGTAGCGGCCATGGTCGCGCTCGTCGCGCCAGGCGTTCCAGCGCGCCCGCTCTTCGGCATCCATTGCGATGCGATCGTCGTCTCTCCACCTGCTTTCGTCAGCCATGTGCGCATCCTCCAGAAGAGTTGTCCATCACCTGGCCAGGCCGGATTGGTTGGCCACCCCCACAAAAAAGGGGGTTTGAATTAAGCGCTCATGAGAATGGACGGACTGTCAGTGGAGGACGAACGGATTCGCAGGCCGGGTCCTACGCGGCAACGGCATCGACTGATGCCAGACTGGGGCAACACATAAGAGGACTCAACGATGACCACCGGTTCCAGAACACGGGTCTATTTGAAGAAGACCTGCCCTTACTGCCTGAAGCTGCGGATTTTTCTCACCGAGGCAGGCATCGCCGACCGATTCGACTTCTCGGTGTTCAACGACGGAGACGACACGCACAAGGCACTGCGCGCGCGCATGCAGGCGGCGGGGCAGGAGCCGGGCTTTCCGGCCGTCGAACTCGAGCCAGGCAAACTGACCACCGGAACTGATGACCTGATTGCGCACTTTGCAAAGGAAGCAGGTATCGACGCATCGAAGCTGCCTCTGCTGAAGTACTACTCCGAGGGAGTATTTGTGCGTCACGTGGAAATGTTCCGCGAGCTGCGTCAGCTCAAAAGCGCATGAAGGCGTCGCGATAGCTGCGGCTACGGCGGCGGAGATCTGCTGGCTACTGCTCGAACGTAGTCCCTTTCAGCGGTTGGATGTCACAACGAAGCCGTTGCAGCGCAGAGTGACATCATGGATACGATAGGGCATGCCCGACATCCTGCGTGCCGGCTGCATCCGGCTATCCCTGCTGCTGTGTCTGCTGCTGTCATGCGTGGCACGGGCGGCACCCACCGCGAACGAAATTCTGTGGGATCGCTATGGCGTGCCACACATCTATGCCACGAGCACCGCGGCGGTGTTTTATGGCTACGGTTGGGCGCAGGCGCAAAGCCACGCCGACCGCATTTTGCGCCTGTACGGTGAAGCGCGCGGCCGCGGCGCCGAATACTGGGGCAGCGACTACGAGTCAACGACTCGATGGTTGCTGATCAATGGCGTGCCGGAGCGGGCACGTCAATGGTATCGCGCGCAGACGCCTGAATTCCGCAGCTATCTGGATGCCTTCGCCCGCGGCATCAATGACTATGCGCGCGCTCATCCCGAGGCCATCGACCCGGCTGTGCGCGTGGTGCTGCCTGTCGATGGAATCGACGTGGTGGCGCATGCGCACCGGTTGATGAATTTCATCTACGTGGCGTCTCCGGGCCGCGGCCTGGGGGAGGGCGATCCACCAGAGCTCGCCGAGCAGGGATCAAATTCCTGGGCGGTCATGCCGAAGAAGACCGCCAATGGTCACACGCTGCTGCTGCAGAACCCGCACCTGGCATGGGACACCGACTACTACATCTACTACGAGGCGCATCTGGTCGCGCCCGGCTTCGAGCTCTACGGCGCCACGCAGATTGGCCTTCCGGTGGTGCGCTTTGCTTTCAACCAGCGGATGGGTATCTCAAACACCGTCAACAGCATGCTCGGAGCCACCACCTACAAGCTGACGCTGCAGGGTGGCGGCTACCTGTATGACGGCAAGGTGCGTGCCTTCGAGCGTCGTCAGTTGAGCTATCTGTTGCGCCAACCGGATGGTTCGCTGGCCAGGAAGCCACTGGAAGTACGCAGCACTGTGCACGGGCCGCTCATCGAACGCAAAGATGGCACTCCCGTCGCGTTGCGCGTGGCGGGGTTGGATCGCCCCTACATGCTGCAGCAGTACTTCGACATGGTCACGGCGCCCAGCTTCGACGCCTACTCGAAGGCGCTGTCGCGGCTGCAGGTACCCACCTTCAACATTCTCTATGCCGATCGTGAGGGGCATATCGACTATCTCTTCAATGGCGTTGCACCGCGTCGCATGGAGGGCGATCTGGCCTTCTGGCAGGGACTGGTCCCGGGCGACAGCTCGCGCTATCTCTGGACCAGCACGCATCCCATCGAGGATCTGCCGCGCGTGACCGATCCACCCGGGGGCTTCGTCCAGAACACGAACGATCCGCCGTGGCTGGCCAGCTGGCCTGCGACGCTCAAAGCGCAGGACTATCCACCGTATCTCGCACCACGTGCGGCGGCATCATTCCGTGCGCAGAGTTCCGTGAAGCTGATGGCCGAGCACGACGGGCTGACGCTCGAGAGCTTCCGCGATCTGAAGCTGTCTGAATATGCGCTGATGGCCGATCGCGTGCTGCCGGAACTGTTGCCGCCCGCGCTGGCCGATGTCGATCCGCAGGTCCGTGCAGCCGCGCAGCTGCTCGCACAATGGGACCGGCGCTTCACGGCCGAAAGTCGGGGTGCGCTGCTGTTCGAGGAATGGGCGCGGCTGTTCGCCGGCGACAATTTCGCGGGACTGGCGAACTATCGCGAACCCTGGTCAGCCGCGGAACCACTCAGTACGCCAAGAGGCATCAAGAATCCGACTGCCGCCGTCGACATGCTGCGCCGGGCCATCACAGAGACGCGTCGCAAATATGGTGCGATCGATCGACCATTCGGTGAGGTATCGCGCTTCGCGCTCGATGAGGTCGACCTGCCTGGCAATGGAGGCTTTGGCAATCTCGGTGCCTTCCGTGTCATCACGTGGACGGATCCGGATGCCAAGGGCATTCGCACACCAAGGCATGGCGAGACCTGGGTGGCCGTGATCGAGTTCGCCACACCCGTGCGCGCCTGGGGACTGATGAGCTACGGCAACTCCCGGCAGCGCGGCACACGACATCATGCCGATCAGCTGGCACTGCTGTCGCGCAACGAATTCCGGGAGCTGTGGCTGCAGCGCAGTCAGATCGCAGCGAATCTCGAGGAGCGCACGGCGCTGAGCGGCGCGCCACATTGATAGGGCAATTCATGGGACTGCCAACGCCTGCGAGTGCAGGCGTCGCGAAGTGACAGTACGCGTGACAGACTCCTCACGAGCATTTACGACAAAGGAGAGTCCGATGCGTCTGCCTTCCCTGCTGCTGGGTGCCGCGTTGCTGGTGGGATTCACTTCGCCAGCGCTGACCCAGTCACGACAGATCATTGGTGGCACCAACGCCAGCTATCCCTTCAGTACAGCGGTGAAGGCGGGGGGATTCATCTATGTTTCCGGCGCCATCGGCAAGAATGGTGCAGTCAGCGGCGACATCAAGCAGCAGACAAGGGACACACTCGACGGCATCGATGCGACCCTGAAAGCGGGCGGATCTTCTCTGGCCAATGCGGCCAGTGTCACCGTGTATCTCACCAGCGCGGCGGATGTGGCCGCCATGAACGAGGTCTACGCAACCTACTTCAAATCGGCGCCACCAGCGCGAACCACCGTGATCGTCACGACGCCACTGGCGCTGCCCGGCGGGCTGGTCGAATGCTCCGCGATCGGCATTCCACTGGGCGCCGAACGCACCGTGATCCACCCCGAAGGGTGGGCCAAGGTGCCTGCTCCTTATAGCTATGGCATCCGCAGCGGCAACACATTGTTCATGTCGGGTCTGGTGAGTCGCAACGGCAAGGACAACAGCGCCGTGCCCGGCGACATGGCTGCGCAGACAAAGATCGTGATGGACAACGCTGCGGAAGTGCTCAAGGCAGCCGGCATGGGCTTCGGCGACGTGGTGCAGTCGCGCGTCTGGTACGACGCCGCCAACAATCGCGAGCTGAATCCGGTGTACGGCGGCTATTTCGAGGGATTTGCACCACCGGTGCGCGCCGCGGTGCGTGCCGGCATGCCCGGCAAGGACTACCTGGTCGAAGTGACCATGGTGGCGGTGAAGGATGCATCGCGAAAGGCCATTGTGCCGCCGAATCCCGACGGCTCGCCGGGTCGCGCGGGCGGCGTGCTCAGTCCCACCATCCAGGTGGGCAACACGCTTTATCTGGCGGGCATGCTCGCCAGCACGCCAGAGAACAAGGGCGACATCAAGGCGCAGACCACTGCGACGCTGGAGCGCATCGATGCGGCGTTGAAGACCGCGGGCTATGACTGGCCAAACATCGTGGACGGATTGGTCTATCTCGCCGACATGTCGAAGTTCCAGGACATGAATGCGGCGTATCGCGAGCGCTTCCCGAAGGATCCACCAGCGCGTGCCACCATCGGCGTGGGTCTCGGCGGTGATGCGCTGGTC
>DATNCK010000076.1:0-8333 GCA_035571575.1 Steroidobacteraceae bacterium
CCGTGACGATAGGTTGGCAGCGTGCGGCCGCTGTCGCGATCGACGATGTTGATATCCGCCAGCCTTCCCACGGCCAGCGCCGGCGTGGCGAATGCCGCTGCCAGTGCAAGCCCGATGACATATCGCATGATGTTCTCCTTATCAGCGTGACCTGAAAGTTCATGCGCGGCACGCGGCGAAATGGGGTTAAACATGTTGCGGCGCAAATCAAGCTGCGTTCGGCGACATGGTTCCTTTGGAGTCGGAGAATTCCGATAAAGGGTCGCGGAGTGGGGACGCTGCCATCACGCATATATTGACCACCGGAACTCGAGTGATACCGGAGCAGCGCGTCATGCGTACCATCACACGTTTCATGCAATCCGCCTTCGGCCTCCTGCCTCTGCTGGCACTGGCACTGGTGATCGCAGGTTGCGCCACCACCGGCGACTCCGCCGCACCCGTTCCGGAACTGTCGGGCACGCGCTGGTTCGTCACCGCCATCGATGGCCGGCCGCCGCTACGCGACATGCCGCTCACTGCCGATTTCACAGTCGAAGGCCGCATCACTGGCGACAGTGGTTGCAACAGCTTTTCCGGTCCCTATGTGCAGACCGGATCCACGGTGCAGATCGGCGAGCTGCTGAGCACAAGGCGCGCCTGCGTGGACTCCAACCTGCAACGACAGGAAGGTCGTCTGCTCGACATTCTTCAAGGCGCGTCCATGGCGCATCTGGTGCGTGGCCGGTTGCAGCTGCGCGCCGGCGACGGAACGCTGGTTCTGGCTCCCGCCTCGGTGTCGGACACCAGCTTTGTCTATCCGAGGCGCGCCAACTTCGATTGCGAAGGCGTAAACCTGAACGTGCTGTTCGAAGGTGGGCGCGCGAGCCTTACATGGCCGGAGAATCGCGATGTGCTGGAACAACAGCAGGCCGCGACCGGCATGCGGTACGAGAGTTCACGCAATTCCCTCAGCGGCAAACAGGACCTGCTGTGGACGCTCGATGGCGGAACGCCGCGCACCTGCCGGGAATTACGCTGATCCCGCTGAGGCCGTATTCGTAGGTGCGGGGTCGCTCGCCGGCGGCGTCTTGCGATCGCATGCGGTCAGCGTAAGACAGACCAGCAACAACAGCGTCGCGCAGGATTTCATTTCGGGCTCTCCTTCAACGAGACCATCTGGACCGGTGCCGGCATCGAGGTTCGCTTCCAGCAACGCAGCACTTCCGCCACGCTCCAGGCCTGCGCAATGCAGCCATGCGGAGTATGTGGCGATTCTCCATCGAACACTTCGCTGATCGAGCCGATGCCGGCCACCTGCAGGTGTGCGGGAAAGGCTGCGAGCAGGCCGCGCACTTTCACCGCATCTGCTGTAATTTTCAGTGAGGCATCGACGTAGGCGCCCAGCAGCCAGGGCCACACAGTTCCCTGGTGGTACGCGGCATCGCGGCTGCGAAGATTGCCGTGGTAGTTGCGGCTGTAATCGTGATCGCCTGCATCGAGGGTGCGTAGTCCCACCGGCGTCAGCAGTTCCGCGCCCACGGTAGCGACCACCGCAGCCCAGCGCGCCTCATCCAGCACCGGATGATCCAGCGAGATGGCGAACAGCTGGTTGGGACGCAGCCGCGCATCGCTGCCGCCCTCGCCTTCCACCACATCGAACAGGCAGTTGCGCGCCGGGTTCCAGAACTTCGTGTTGAACGAGGCGCGTGCGAGCGCGGCGCGGCGACCATAGTCATCGCGGTCCAATGGTGCGGTTTCCCATTTCTGCATCAGGCATAGCGCGTTGAACCACAACGCCTGGATCTCCACCGGCTTGCCACGCCTTGGCGTCACGATCCAGTCACCCATGTGCGCGTCCATCCAGGTCAGCGCATTGTGCTCGGTGCCAGCACGCAGCAGGCCATCTTCGCGATCCACGCCGATGTGGAACCGCGTCCCCTCGAAGTGATGCCGCATGATGTCGCGCAGCGTGGGCAGCAATTCATCGAGCAGTGTGCGGTCCTGCGTTGCCGCCAGATAGCGATGAATGGCATGGAAGTACCACAGCGTCGCGTCCACGGTGTGGTACCAGCCTTCGCGTGATCCTTCGGGGAACAGATTCGGCAACAGGCCATCGCGCACATAATGCGAAAAGGTCAGCAAGGTGGCGCGCGCTTCGGCGTGGCGGCCCGTGGCCAGCATCAGTCCTTCGAGGGAGATCATGGTGTCCCGGCCCCAGTCGAGGAACCAGTGGTAACCCGCCGCCACCGAGCGCAACGCATGTCCCTGGTTGGCGGGTGCCGAACTTTCTTCCGCGCGACTCTCCGGCAGGATGAGGAATTGATCCGCTGCCACCGCGAGTCGAGCCAGAAAGGGATCTGCCTGCGCATCGGCGCGCTCAATCAGCCTGGCGGCTCGCTGCCTCTCTTCCTCGAATGGTTTCTCTGTGTCGCCCTGCGGGTGATTCTCTTCGGTGGTCAGCAACAGCACTGCGGGTTGCTGCGGC
Organism: Steroidobacteraceae bacterium; assembly: GCA_035571575.1. Classification (GTDB taxonomy): domain Bacteria; phylum Pseudomonadota; class Gammaproteobacteria; order Steroidobacterales; family Steroidobacteraceae; genus ZC4RG30. The sequence goes on from DATNCK010000076.1 coordinate 2,468, forward strand.
TCTGCCTGCCACTCGAAGTAGCCCGGGCTGCACAGCGCTTCCTGGCAGTCATAGCCGCGCTGTTGCTCACGCCACAGCAGTGCGGCAGGTTCTTCGATCTGGTCCGCGGTGAAAGAAGCTGAGACAGGCAGCACGCGCATGGCCAGCGACAGCTCGTGATCTATCAGTGCCACGCGGCAGCTGTCATCTTCCGAGATAGCCACGGCAAAGCTGCCGTAACCGGGACGCTGGAACGGCGCGTCCTGGCGGCGAAACGGCAGAAAGGGACGCAGACGGATCACGGCGTCCGGCCCATGCTTGATCTCGTAGCGCAGACAGGTGGTATTGCGCTGGTGCGGCATCACCAGCTTGCGCTCCAGCGTGACCGCGCCGCAGGTGAAGGTCCAGCAGGCAATGTTTCCCTCAAGCCGGAAGGCACGCAGCAAGGCCGCACCCCCGCGAGACAGCGGTTCACCCGGGCGATCGCAGCCTCCGAGACTGTACGCAATGCCATCTACAACGATCACTTCATCCAGGCGCGACACCAGCACATGCCGACCGCGCGGCCGCACCAGATTGGGCACGAACACGCCGTGGTAGCGGCGCGTGCATACGCCGGCGATGGTGCCCGAGGCATAGCCGCCCAGACCGTTGGTGATGAGCCATTCGCGATTGCGCCAGGCGATGTCATCGTCAACCGGCGGCAGCGTGACGTCGAGAACAGTCATTGCGGTTCTCCCTTGCGCGCGGCCACCAGCAACATGGCGCACTGCCCTGGCAGATGCCAGCCGATATCCGGGTGCGGATCCACCGTGCCATTGCCGCCGTAGCGGGCGTTCTCGCTGGACCACTGCAGTGACCACGCACAATCGCGTGGCGGCGCAATCAATGGCTCGGGCAAGGAGCGTTCGCGGATGTCATCGCCAAGATTGACGACCAGGATGCGATCACCCTCAGTGGCATGGAACCAGCGCAGCACGAAGGCACGCTCGCCCAGTACCGCGCCGTCGAAGCCATGGCGACCCTGGCCACGAATCACCGCATCCTCATGCCGCAGCGCCAGCAGGTCGCGGTGCAGGCGCAGTGCGAGATTCCGGTCATTGCACTCGCTCCAGTCGAGCTTGCTGCGCTCGAAGGTGGCCTCATCGGCGGGATCTTCCAGCGCCTCCAGCGCATCGGCGGAAGGAGTGCCGGGAAACTGTGCCAGGAATTCGGCGCGGCCCGCCCGCACCTGCGAGCGCAGCGGCTCCTGGTGATCAGCAAAGAACAGGAACGGAGACGAAGCGCTGAACTCCTGCCCCATGAACAGCAGTGGTGTCTGCGGTCCCAACAGCAGCAACGCGGTCAGCGCGCGGCACATCGCCGGCGATCCCTGCTGGTGCATCCGCAGTCCCCACAGGCTGTTGGCCACCTGGTCATGGTTCTGCAGGTAGGTGATGCAGCGGCTGGCAGGGCGTTGCAGGGGTTCGCCGCGCGGCTGGTCCTGCCAGCGGTAGTACTGCCCCTGATACAGGAAACCCCGCTTGGAGGCGGAGATGAATTCCTGCGCACTGCCGAAGTAGTCGTAGTAGTAGGCTTCGCGACGGCCCGTCAGTGCCACGCAGGCCGAGTGATGAAAATCGTCATTCCACATGGCATCGAGGCCCAGTCCTCCTTCTGACGCCGGCAGCAGATAGGTCGAACGCTGCGGCTCGTTCTCCGCGATCATGAGAATGCGCCGCTCACCGGCAGCCACCCGTGCGGCTTCGCACACCTGCGCCAGCACATGCGGGTCGCTGCGGTCGAAGATGCTCTGCGTGGCATCGAGTCGCAGGCCGTCCAGATGGAATTCGCGCACCCACTCGGCGGCATTGGCGATGACCATCTCGCGCACCGCAGCGCAGTGCTCGCCATCGAAGTTGATGGCGTCACCCCATTCCGTGGCGTGCTCGGCGAAGTAGTGCGGGCTGAAGCTGCGCGCATAGTTGCCGTCGGGGCCGAAGTGGTTGTAGACCACATCCAGGATCACCCCGATGCCGACCGCATGGGCGGCATCGACAAAACTCTTCAGCCCTTCGTACGGTCCGTAGTTGTGCGAAGGCGCAAACCAGCCTACGCCGTCATAACCCCAGTTGAAGCGTCCCGGACACTCCGCCAGGGGCAGGATCTCCACCGCGGTGACGCCGAGCGCGCGCAGATGCGGCAGGCGCTCGATGGCCGAGGCAAAGGTTCCTTCGCGCGTGAATGCACCCACATGCATTTCATACATGACCAGACCCTCGAGGCCGATGCCGCGCCACTCATGGTCATGCCACTTGAAGGCATTGCGGTCCACGATTTCAGACGGCCCATGGGGACCTTCGGGTTGGTAGCGGCTGCAGGGATCCGGAAATGCATTGCCGTCGACGACGTAGCGATAGCGGCGACCGGCCTGCACATTGTCAACGTCCACGGCGCGATAGCCTTCCGTGGTTGCAGGCATGGCAATGCGCTCCGCGGCATGGCCATCGAATTCCAGCAGCACTTCCCGGGCAAACGGAGCCCACACGCGAAAGTGACAGCGCGTTCCCTGCAGCGTGGCACCGAGCACCGTCATCCTCCTGTGGCGAATGTGAAGCATAGGCAAACACTGCCCATACCGACGCGGTGGCCAAATCGCATCCGCGCGTAGGAACACTCCGACGACAAGCATGGGTTGCCGGTTTCATGGCCTTCACCTGTACTTCCGTCCATGAATGGCGAGTCACAGGTGATGATGGGAATACGCGCCAGCACACTGGTTGCCAGCGCGCTGGTGCTGGTGCTCGTCGCCGCCGCGCACTTCGCGCTCAGCTGGTACACGCGTTGGCGCTGCCGCCAGAAGGATCAGAACGCACTGCCCGCAGAAAGCGAGCAGGAGCGCTCGACACGGCACTGGATCGCCACCGCGGCACTTGATCTGGTCGCGCCCGTGGCACTGGTGCTGTGGATCTACGGTCTGCACTACGCGCTGTCGATGCTGCTGGCAGACATCAAGCAACCCACGCTGGCGCGCTATGGCATCCCGACGCTGGATGCAGCGCGGGGCGTCGCGACCATTGCGGCGCTGGTGTGGCTGCTGTCACGCATTGGCCGCGCCGTGGAAAGGCGGCTCGCGGATTTCGCGCGTCGCACACGCACCCGCAGCGATGACTTCTTGTTGCCCATCGTTGGCACTGCCATCCGGCTGCTGCTGCCGCTGGTCGCCATCATCCTCGGCCTCTCGTCACTGGATGTTCCGGAGCGCCTGCAGGCACTGTTTCGCCATGGCGTGAGCATGGCGCTGATCGGCGCCATCGGCTATGTGCTGTACCGGCTGGTGGGTGCCGCCTGCGATCTGATCCTCGAGCGCTATCGCATCGATGTGCCCGACAATCGCCAGGCACGCGCGGTGCGCACGCAGGTCACGGTGCTGCGCAAAGTCGCGGTGTCGGTCATTGCCTTGTTCGCCTTCGCCGCGATGTTGATGGTGTTCGATGAGGTGCGGCAGATCGGCACCACCATGCTGGCCTCGGCCGGGCTCGCCGGCGTGGTACTGGGCTTTGCCGCGCAACGCAGCCTGGGCATGCTGCTGGGCGGATTCCAGATCGCGTTGACGCAGCCCATCCGCATCGGTGATTCCGTGATCATCGAAGGCGAATTCGGCAGCATCGAGGAGATCACGCTCACCTATGTGGTGGTGAATCTCTGGGACCAGCGCCGCCTCATCGTTCCCGTCACGTATTTCCTCGACAAGGCCTTCCAGAACTGGACGCGGACTTCGGTCGAGTTGCTCGGCACGGTAGAACTCTATGTGGACTACAATTTCCCGATCGAGGCGCTACGCGAGAAGCTGACCAGCGTACTCAACGCTTCGAAATTCTGGGACAAGCGCGTGAATGCCTTGCAGGTAACGGATGTGCGTGAACACACCGTGCAGGTGCGTGCATTGATCAGCGCCGCGGATGCAGGTCGGGCTTTCGATCTGCGCTGCGAAGTGCGCGAAGCGCTGCTCAAGTTCCTGCAACAGGAACACCCTGAGTGCCTGCCACGGATGCGGCTGACGCACGCACAGTCGGGCGAACGTGCACCAGGCGCACAGGAAAATGTCGCGCAGCCTGCGGCAACACCCGCGCCGGCGGGCTAGCTGTTCAGCGCGGCGCGATCATCCGGAGACGAGAAGTCCTGCGTGGCCGTGGCATCGCTGGCCGGAAAGGTTCCGTCCAATGCCTCATCCAGCATGGATTCATTGTGCTTGTGACCTTTGCGGCTGCACACGGCGTCCAGCAACACGCCGGCGGCCAGGATCGCGGCGCCGAAGGCAATGTGCTGCCAGGAGATCCCAAAGCCTGAGTCGCGGTGTTTGGTGTTTTTCATGTCTGCAGCATAGGCGTTGATCCCGCGCCTTCCCATGATCGCGCTGCCATGCCACTTGTAGGACTTTTCCCGCCCGCGGCCCCGTGTACGTCTGCTCCTCAATGCCCACCCTCGTCACGCACACTGTTTCCCGCCGTAGATTGCTGGAGAGCATCATGAGTCTGCTGGTGGTAGGTGCACTGACTGCGAAAGCAGACAGGCAAATCACGAGCGGTCCCACGATGAAGGCCTTGAAGACGGAGACGTCCGAGGTCGAGCTGGGAAAGCTCGCGGCACATTATCTCCTCGACGCCAACTGATCGCCCCGCGTTGGTCGTGTGAGCGTTGCGCTGCGGGCCATCTATCGACTCCAGCTCGGGCCGGAGTTCGGATTTGAAGCGGCGCGCCAGGCGCTGCCCTATCTGCGCCGCCTGGGGCTCAGTCATCTCTATCTTTCGCCGATATTCGCCAGCCGGCCCGGCAGTACCCATGGTTACGATGTCACCAACCACTCACAGCTGAATCCGGAGCTGGGTGGCGACGAGGGATTTCGTGCTCTGGCTGTGGCCTGCAAGGCCAATGGTATGGGGCTGGTGCTCGACATCGTCCCCAATCACATGGCGGTGATGACGGCCGACAATGGCTGGTGGCTGGACGTGCTGACAAACGGCCCGGCCTCGCAGTTCGCGGGATACTTCGACATCGATTGGGCGCCCCTGCGCGCTTCCATGCGCAACCGACTGCTGGTGCCCGTGCTGGGTGAGCCACTGGGCGATGTGATCGATCAGCATGGCATACGCCTGCAGTTTGACCCGCGGGAGGGCACGTTCAGCGCCTGCTATGGCGCATTGCAGTTTCCACTGGATCCCCACCAATACCCACTGCTGATGGACGCCTTCATGAACACGGCGGAGTCTTCACCGCTCGATGGCGACGTTCAGAAGAAATATGCGGATGTGCGTGATGCCTTCGCCGCCTTGCCTCCCGCCCGCGCGGCAGCACATGAAGTGCTGGCACTGCGCGACCGCGGGCAGAAGATGGCTCAGCAACAGCTGTCGCGGCTGTGCGCGCTTCATCCGGCATTCGCGCAACGCCTGGAATCCGGGCTGCAGCACATCAATCAGCTGCCTGACGAGACCAGCGCCGAGATGCTGACGCGGCTGCTGGCGGCGCAACCCTTCCGGCTGGCCTTCTGGCGAGTCTCGGGCGAGGAGATCAACTACCGGCGCTTCTTCGATGTGAATGATCTGGCGGCGCTGCGCGTGGAGGATCCCAAGGTGTTCGATGCCACGCACAAGTTGCTGGGCGAACTGTGGAAGCTGGGCTGCATCGACGGGCTGCGCGTGGATCACGCTGATGGACTGTACGACCCGGCGCAGTATTTTCACCGACTGCGCGATCTCTTCGGCACGGACCCGGGTGCGCACAAGCCATGGATCGTGGCCGAAAAGATTCTCGGTACGGATGAGAAGCTGCCGGCGGATTGGGAAGTGGACGGAACCACCGGCTATGAGTTTGCCGCGCTGGTAACCGCATGGCTGATGCAGAGTGAAGG
>DATNCK010000077.1:0-15575 GCA_035571575.1 Steroidobacteraceae bacterium
CCGCTGTCGATGGTGGTGGATTCAATGGCGGCGGCGTGTACGGCTGGTTCGGCGGCAGCGTGGCTTTGCCACCGAGCGCGAACACCAGCATGCGCGCGTAGCCCGGCGCGAAATATCCACCCTGTGCAACACCACCCACGCTGGCGGCGATGTACTGCTGGCCATCCAGCTCGTAGGTGATCGGCGGCGCGTAGTCGGGAGTCTGCGTGTTGAAACTCCACAGCTGCTTGCCGGTCTTCGCGTCGTAGGCTCGCAGTTCATTGCCGGCGCCATGGCCCTGGAACACCAGTCCGCCGGCTGTGGCCAGCACGCCACCACTGGGACGATTGTTCGCGAAGGCCTCGGTCTCCCACACCACTTTGCGGGCCACCGGATCCCAGGCTTTCAAACGTCCGGTGATACCGGTCTTGTTGGTGGGCTTGAGATTGGTGGCACTCTGATTGACGCCACCAAACTGGATGCCGAGGTTGTAGGCCGTACCTGAAGGCTTGTACTTCGGATCGTTGACCATGGGGAAGTAGGCTTCCCAGGTCGGCACGTAGATCCAGCCCGTGTCGGGGCTGTAGGCATTCGGATGCCAGCTGTGACCGCCCTGCACTCCCGGCGCGAGATTCCAGCCTTCCTTTTGATAGCGCGCCGCCGCCACCTCTTTCGGACGGCCGGTCTTCATGTCCACGCCGGTGTTCCAGTTCACTTCGGTGAACGCATCGGCGGAGATCAGCTTGCCGTCGGCTGCGTTCAGCACATACAGCATGCCGTTCTTGTTCGGCTGGATGACGACATGCTTCTTCTCGCCGTTGATGGTGACATCGGCGGTGAGCATGGGACTGACTGCATCGTAGTCCCAGGTATCGCCCGGTGTGGTCTGGTAATGCCACACGTACTCACCGGTATCGGGCTTCAACGCGATGATGGAGGCGACGTAGAGATTGTCGCCATGCTTCGGATCGCGAGCGTCCTGGTTCCACGGCGTGCCGTTGCCCGTGCCATAGATGAGGAGATCATTCACGGGATCGTAGATGGCCGCATCCCATACTGAGGCGCCTCCACCGACTTCCCACCACTTGCCGCTCCATGTCGCGGCTGCCTTCTTCATCGCTTCGTTCTCGAAGCCCTTCGACGGATCGCCGGGCACATTGTAGAAGCGCCATAATTGCTTGCCGGTCGCGGCGTCGAAGGCCGCGATCCAGCCGCGCACGCCGTACTCGCCGCCCGATGCGCCGATGAACACCTTGCCCTTGGCAATGCGCGGCGCCATGGTGATGGAGTAACGATTCAGCGGATCGTTGTGATCGCCCAGAATGGTGTCGGTAACCCAGGCTTCCTTGCCGGTCTTCGCATCGAGCGCGATGAGGCGGGCATCCATGGTGCCGATGTAGATCTTGCCGTTGAAGGCTGCGATGCCGCGGCTCACATTGCCGCAGCACACATTGCGCAGCCACTCACCGGGCACCTTGGGGTTGTACTGCCACAGCTGCTTGCCGGTCTTCGCGTCGAAGGCGTAGACCTTGTCCCAGGCGGTGGATACATACAGCACACCGTCGATGTACAGCGGTGTGCCGTGCTGATCGAGATTGGTGTCGTAGTCGGCGTGCCACACCAGGCCCAGCGTGTTCACATTGGTGGTGTCGATGGCCTTCAGTGGACTGAAGCGCTGCTCACTGTAGCTGCCGCCATAAGTGGCCCACTGATGCGGATCATCCAGGCCTCTCAGCAGGCGCTCGGATGTGACTGCGGCGGGATTGGCGAGCACATCAGTCGCAGCCGCGACTTTGTCGGATTTCTGGCAACCCGCCAGCACAGCGGGCAGCAGCAGGCAGAAGCCCAGTCGAAGAGCACGGTTCAGCACGGAACCCCCGATGATCATGTTGGAGAGCGGGATCTTATCCCGGCCGGGGGTCTATCCCGAAATGAAAAGGCCCGGCTTCCTTCAAGAGCCGGGCCTTGTTCTTCCAAAGAGACGTCGCGTCAGTTGCGGCGCCCGCACGGCGCCGCGTCGCGACATCTGTTTCAGCGCGCGCCGCCAGCCGCTTCCTGATGCACATCCTGATTCTGCGGTGCAGGAGCCGGTGCGGGCGCGCGCGCAGCGCCGGCACCTGCGCCGCCGCGACCGCCGGCGGCCGGAGTCGGAGCGTTTTTCAGCTCATTGGCACGCGAGACCAGGTAATTGCGCATCGCCGCCGAATCCGCTGCAGCCAGCTGCGGGAACTCCGGCATGCCACGCGATACACGCACTCCCTTCAACACCACCTGATCGAAGCCCTCCTGCGAGTGCAGCAACGGCGTGACGGTGAGGTTGGGGAAGCTGCTGCGCTGCTGCGTGGCATTTGCGCCATGACACACCGAACAGTTCGCTTCATACAGCTGGCTGCCGCGCGCCACCACATCAGCCGACGCAGTCAGTGCCGGCGGATTCAGCGTGCGCGCCGTGTAGGGCGCATTCGGCGGCAGCTTCTTGTCACCGCCGACCGCAAACACCAGCATGCGCGCGTAGGTGGGCGCGAAGTAATCCGCGCCGCCTGCACCGCCGACACTGGCTGCAATGTACTGCTTCCCATCCAGCTCATATGTGATTGGCGCGGCGTATACATCGGTCTGGGCATCGAAGTTCCACAGCTTGGCGCCAGTCTTCGCGTTGTACGCCGAGAGCTGGTGACCGCCGCTGTTGCCCATGAACACCAGGTTGCCGCCGGTCGCCAGCACGCCGCTGGTGGCACGCGGACCCTTCGGCGTTTCCCACACGGCCTTGCGCGCAACCGGATCCCAGGCCTGCAGCCAGCCATTGTTGGCGTTCTTGTTGTTCGGCTTCAGCGTGTCGCGGTCCACACGTCCACCGAAGGCAACCAGTGGTGGCGGACCGGAAGCCGGCCGCTGCTGTGGCGCAATGGCCGAATAGTTTTCCCAGGTGGGAATGTAGATCAGGCCGGTGTCAGGGCTGTAGGCATTGGGGTGCCAGGTGTGTCCGCCGGGCGCACCAGGACCGACATTGAAAGGTTCGTTCTCGTAGCGTGCGCCCTTCACTTCGATGGGGCGACCGGTCTTCATGTCGATGCCGGTGTTCCACGTGACCTCCGTAAAGGCATCGCCGCTGATGAGCTTGCCGGTCTTGGCTTCGATCACGTAGATCATGCCGTTCTTCGACGGCTGGATGATGACGTGCTTCTTCTCGCTGCCGAATTTCACATCGGCCGTCACCAGCGGAGAGATGGCGTCGTAGTCCCAGGAATCGCCCGGCGTTTCCTGGTAGTGCCACACGTATTCACCGGTATCGGGCTTCACCGCGACGATGGAAGCGACGAAGAGATTGTCGCCATCACTGGGGTCGCGCATCTCGCGATTCCACGGCGTGCCGTTGCCAGTGCCGAAATACAGCAGATCCGTAACGGGGTCGTACACGGCTGCGTCCCAGATGGTGCCGCCGCCGCCCTGCTTCCAGTATTCGATGCGCTCAGGCCAGGTCTTCACGGCCTTCGCGAGCGGACCATCGGAGATGGCGTGATCGGGTTTCGACGGATCGCCCGGAACAGTCCAGAAGCGCCACACTTCTTTTCCGGTCTCCGCGTTGTAGGCAGCAATGAAGCCACGCACGCCGTACTCGCCACCTGAACCACCCACGAACACCAGGCCCTTCGCGACTCGCGGCGCCATGGTGATCGAATAGTTCTTGCGCATCGCGCCGAGGCCGAGGCTCTCGGGCACGGTGTCCACATTCCACGCAGCCTTGCCGGTCTTTGCATCAATGGCCACCAGGTGCGCATCGAGCATGCCCATGTAGAGCTTGCCGTTGTAGGCGGCCATGCCGCGATTCACCAATCCCAGATTGGGATTGGGAATCATGATGGGCGTGTAGGTCCACAGCCGCTTGCCATCATGTGCATCGAAGGCATGCACGATGTTGCGCGCGGTGGACACGTAGATGACACCATCCACATAAAGAGGTGAACCATGCTGGTTCTGGTTGCTGTCGTAGTCGGCGAACCAGGCGAGGCCCAGATCCTTCACGTTGGCATCGCTGATCTTCTTCAGCGGACTGAAGCGCTGCTCGTTGTAGCTGCCGCCGTAATGCGACCACTGATGCGGATCGGCAGTGCCCTTCAGCAGTCGCGCCTGGTTCACGTTGACGGGTTTGGCCAGCAGCGGCGATGGCTTGTCGGCGGCCAATGCGACACTGGCAATGGCGGCAGGGATGAGCAGGGACAAGCCCAGCACTCGAGCACGGTTCAACACGGTGGCCCCCAGCATGTTTTGGTTTGAGCGCCGGAGTTTATCCCGACAAATAGGGGCACTCTTCTAATAAAACGGAGTCGCTGCCGCTGTGCCGCGACGCTTCAAACCGCTGTTTTTATTGAAGAAAACGCCCTGAAGCACCTTTTCGCAATAGGAAAAGTGTCGATCTGCAGCGAACTTACGCGATTTCGGTCTCTATGAGTTCGATCTTGTAGCCATCGGGATCTTCGACGAAGGCGATGACCGTGGTGCCGCCTTTTACCGGACCCGCCTCCCGCACCACCTTTCCCCCGGCACCGCGGATGCGCTCGCAGGCTGCCGCCACATCCTGCACACCGATGGCCAGGTGCCCGAATGCCGTGCCCACCTCATAAGAAGAGACGCCGTAGTTGTAGGTGAGCTCGAGCTCGGCGCCGCCGTCGGCATTGCCCTGCCCGAATCCCAGGAAAGTCAGCGAGTACTTGTGCTCCGGGACATCGCGGGTGCGCAGCACACGCATGCCCAGAACGCGAGTGTAGAAATCGACGGAACGCGGCAGGTCGCCGACGCGCAGCATGGTGTGGAGGAAATTCATTGCAGTCCTCGGGATGATTTGTTGCAGCGGAATTGTCGGGCATTATGCGTGGCGCGAGGTCTCAAGGTTCAGCCGGACCCGGGGGAGATAAAAAAGTGCGAATTCTTGCGGGCGCAGTGCTGGCCGCGCTGAGCTTGGTTGCGGCAGGCGCACAGGCGCCACCACCGACTTTTCCGGCGCAGCAGCGCGGACCAGGCGATACCGCCCTGGTCGCACGCGGCAATGCCCTCTACACCCTGAACTGCCGCGCCTGTCATGGCGTGGACCTGCGTGGCGGGGATCTGGGCGGACCGAATCTGCTGCGCTCGCAGCTGGTACTGAACGATCAAGCGGGCGAGGCCATAGGTCCGGTGGTGCGTGCCGGTCGCGTGCCCGCCGGTGGCGGCACCGCTATGCCACCGCTGCCGATGTCGGATGAAGATGTGAAGGCCGTGGCCGAATACATCCACAGCGTCGCTTTCACCTCCCAGCCGCAGGGTGCGCCGCCGGTGGGCGGGAAAGTGGAACTGAATCTGCTGGTGGGCAATGCGGGCGCCGGCGAGAAGTACTTCAAGGCCCAATGCGCGTCCTGTCATTCGATCACCGGCGACCTGGCAGGCGTGGCCACTCGCACCGGCGGCATCGAGTCATTGCAGAACAGCTGGGTGGCCGGCCGCCGCGCAGGCCCACCCAGCGATGCTGCACGACGCACGCCCCGAGTCACGGTCGTGCTCGGCAACGGTGAACGCGTCAGCGGCAAACTGTTGCGAATGGATGACTTCGTCGTCAGCCTCAGCACCGACAGTGGCGACTACAGAAGCTTCACGCGCCGCGGCAGTGCGCCGCGCGTGCAGTCCGTCGAGGTGCAGGATCCTCTGGCACAGCATCGCGTGCTGTGGACGAAGCTCAGCAACGATGACATGCACGATGTCACGGCCTATCTGGCGACGCTCAAATGAACAAGGCAATCCCGCATCTCGTGCGCAGTTCAGTTCTGAAAGCCAGCATGGCGATGCTGGCCATGGCTGCATGCTGCGCGCCCGCCGTGGCCCAGTCATCGCTGGTACCGCCCGCTGCATTGAAGCAGCCACTGGCGCGCGACTGGCCCAGCTACTCCGGCGACTACACCGGCCAGCGCTTCAGCGCGCTGACGCAGGTGGACCGCAGCAATGTGAAGCACCTGACGCTGGCCTGGACGGCGCGGATGAACACGACAGTACTGGGCACGGTCGTCACCGGCGGCGAGGGCAAGGGCGACTTTCCCATCGGACCGGCGTCGATGAAGGGCGCGGTGCTCGAGGTGAACGGCGTGCTGTACGTCACCTCGCCGGATCATGTCTGGGCTATCGACGGTCGCGACGGCCGCGAGCTGTGGCACTACTTCTGGAAGACTCGGGGCGGCACGCATATCGCCACGCGTGGCGCCGCCATCTGGAATGATTCACTGCTGTTCGAGACTCCAGACAACTATCTGGTGTCGCTGGACGTGCGCAGTGGCAAGGAAAACTGGCACGTCGCCATTGCCGATTTCAACCAGCAGTATTTCTCCAGCATGGCGCCGATGGTGATCGGCGATCAGGTGCTGGTGGGCACGGGCAATGACCTCGACGCACCGGGCTTCCTGCAGTCGTACGATCCTCGCACCGGAAAAAGGAACTGGATTCTCTATACGGTACCGATGAATGCGGGCGACGCCGGGCTCGACACCTGGCCCAGCCTCGATGCGGCACGGCATGGTGGCGGCCAGGTCTGGCTGCCCGGCTCTTATGATCCGGAGACCGACCTCTATATCTTCGGCACCGGCAATCCCACGCCGGCCTACACCGGAGTCTCGCGCAAAGGCGACAATCTCTTCACCTGCACACTGATGGCGGTGAAGGTCTCCACCGGCAAGATGGTGTGGTACTACCAGACTTCGCCGCATGACACGCACGACTGGGATTCGGCGCAGACGCCGGTGCTGTTCGATGGGACTATCAACGGCAAGCCACGCAAGCTCGTGTCCACCGCGGCGCGCAATGGCTATTTCTTCACGCTGGACCGCGTCACGGGCGAGCACCTCGTGACGCAGCGCTTCGGCAAGACCGCGAACTGGGCGAAGGGTCAGCGCAAGACGGGACAGCCTGAACCGGATCCAGAGAAATCGGCCATCGTTCCGGGCTCTCTGGTGTCACCGATGGAAGCAGGTGTCACCAACTGGCCACCGGCTGCGTTCAACCCGCGGCTCGGGCTCTTCTATATAGCGGAGAGCAACAGCTTCAACATTCTCTATCTCACCGACCCTGATCCGCGCGGCTCCATGGGCCTGGGCGGCAAACGCTGGTCCGTGCTCGGAATGGAGAGCAATGCGCTGCAGGCCATCGATTACCGCACGGGCAAGGCGGCGTGGCGACGGGAATGGGCACAGGGCGCCAGCATCGGCGGCGGACTGCTCACCACGGCCACGGAGCTGCTGTTCGGCAGCGACGGCAACGGCAATTTCGTCGCGCTGGATGCAAAGAACGGCGACATCCTCTGGCACACGCGCATCGGCAACATCAGCAATGCGCCGCAGACCTTCGACATCGACGGCCGCCAGTACGTGCTGGCGGGAGTGGGCGATACGCTGTATTCGTTCGTGCTTTACTGAAGGGGTGTGATGCAACGGATTCGCTACGGCATGGTCGGCGGCGGCGAAGGCGCCTTCATCGGTGCCGTGCACCGCATGGCCGCACGACTGGACGACGCCTGGCAGCTGGTCGGCGGCGCATTCAGCAGCAACGCCGACAGATCGCAGCGCTCCGGTGCGGCGCTGGGTCTTCCACCGACACGCTGTTACGACCACTTCGAGCAGATGATGGAGCGCGAGGCGGCATTGCCCGCGTCCGAACGCATGCAGTGCGTGGTCATCGTCACGCCCAACCGCACTCACCTGCCCATTGCCCGCGCCGCACTGGCGCGCGGCTTCCACGTACTGTCGGACAAGCCCGCCACTGCGACACTCGCTGAATGCCAGCAACTTCAGACCCTGCTGCGTGATGGCGGTCTGCAATACGGTCTCACGCATCCCTACACCGGCTATCCCATGATCCGCGAGGCGCGCGCGCGCATCGCACGCGGCGAGCTCGGCACCGTGCGCAAGGTGCTGGTTGAGTATCTGCAGGGCTGGCTGGCGGCGCCCATCGAGCGCGAAGGCAACAAACAGGCCACATGGCGACTGGATCCCGCCGAGGCCGGCATCAGCTGCTGCATGGGAGACATCGGCGTGCACGCCTTCAACCTCGCCGAGTTCGTTGCGGGCCGGTCAACGCAGTCGCTGTGCGCCGATCTGCACAGCGTGGTGCCGGGCCGAGGACTCGACGACGATGGCACCGTGCTGCTGCGCTTTGATGGCGGCGCCACCGGCGTGCTGATGGCCAGCCAGATCTGCACCGGTGAAGAAAACTCCCTGCGCCTGCGCATCTATGGCGATCGCGCCAGCATCGATTGGCAGCAGATGGAGGCCAACACGCTATGGCTCAAGCCCATCGATGGGCCCGTGCAGCAGCTACGCACCGGCGTCGCCGGCACGGGCGGCGATGCGGCGGCCTCTCAGCGCACACCCGCGGGTCATCCGGAGGGCTACATCGAGGCTTTCGCCAATCTGTACCGCGAGTTTGCCGAGCAGCTGCGCACTCGTTCGCATCGCACCGTGCCCGGCATCAGCGCCGCACTGCGCGGCATGGCCTTCGTCGATACGGCGGTGGCCAGTTCCGCGGCTGGCAATCAATGGCGTGACCTGCCCCATTTCGATTGATCATGTTCTGGAGAGCGCAATGAAAGGCCCTGGAATTTTTCTGGCGCAGTTCGCAGGCACACAACCACCCTTCGATTCTCTGGAAGGCATGGCAAAGTGGGCCGCCTCGCTGGGCTACGTGGGCGTGCAGGTGCCCACCTCCGATCCCGGGCTGTTCGATCTGCAGCAGGCCGCGCAGAGCCAGACCTATTGCGATGAGATCAGGGGCCGGCTGGCGAGGCATGGCATCGAGATCACCGAACTCTCGACGCATCTGCAGGGACAGCTGCTGGCGGTGCATCCCGCCTACGCGGAGCAGTTCAAGGCTTTCGCTGCTCCCGGCGTGCGCGAGAATCCGTCGGCCTGGCCCGCCTGGGCGACGGAACAATTGAAATGGGCGGCACAGGCCAGCGCGCGACTGGGCCTCAAAGCGCACGCCACCTTCTCCGGCGCGCTGCTGTGGCCTTTCATGTATCCGTGGCCACAGCGTCCCGACGGACTGGTCGAGGAGGGTTTTCGTGAGCTCGCGCGACGCTGGCGTCCGGTGCTGGATGCCTTCCGCGATGCCGGCGTCGCCGCCTGCTTCGAGATTCATCCCGGCGAGGATCTGCACGACGGCGCCACCTTCGAGCGCTTTCTCGATGCGGTGGATCAGCATCCCGCGGCCAGCATTCTCTACGACCCCAGCCACTTCGTACTGCAGCAGCTCGACTATCTGGCCTTCATCGACCTGTACCACGAGCGCATCCACGCCTTTCATGTGAAGGATGCGGAATTCCACCCCAATGGCCGTATGGGGTTGTATGGCGGCTATTCAAGCTGGGTTGATCGTCCCGGCCGCTTCCGTTCACCCGGCGATGGCCAGATCGATTTCCGGCAGATCTTCAGCAAGTTCGCGCAATACCGCTACGACGGCTGGGCGGTGCTGGAGTGGGAGTGCTGCCTGAAGGCATCGGAAGATGGCGCGCGTGAAGGTGCGCCCTTCATCCGTGAGCACATGATCCGCACTACGGACAAGCGCTTTGATGATTTCGCGGCGACCGGCACCGACGCGGCGGCGAATCGGCGCATTCTGGGTTTGTAGTCGCTGGCGCGCAGCAACCCATGCCGGCATTCGTGGCTCTGCTGCGTGGCGTAAATGTCGGCGGGGCGAAGCGCGTCCCCATGGCCACCTTGCGGCAGCTGCTCGAGGATCTCGGTCATCACGATGTGGTCACGCTGCTGAACAGCGGCAATGCCGTGTTCCACGCCACCCGCGCCACGCCGGCGAAACTCGCGGCCGATATTTCAGCCGCGCTGCTGCGGCATTTGGAGCTGGATGTGACAGTGATCGTGAAATCCGCGCGTGAGTTCACGACCATCATCGATGAGTGCACCATCCACGCACCCGAAGCGGAGCATTCACAGCTGCTGGTGGCCTTCGTGCAGCAGCCAAAGCTGCTGGCGACACTGGAGAGCATCAAGCCGCTGGTCACCGCACCCGAGCGATTCCTGATCGGCAGCCAGGCAGCCTACCTGCACTGCGCCAGCGGTATTCTGGAGAGCAGGGCCGGCGCGGCGCTGCTCGGCAAGGCGGGCCGTGCAGCCACCACCCGCAACTGGGCCACCACACTGAAACTCAGAACCCTCGCCGGAAACAAGTGATGACGCTGACACAGGTGCGCAAGTTCTCCCTGTCACTTCGCGATGCCACCGAAGAGCCACACTTCGATCGCACCTCATTCCGCGTCAATGGAAGGATCTTCGTCACGGCGCAACCCACGGAACCCTTCATCCATATTTTTGTGGATGAAACGCAGCGCGAACCGGCACTGGCCATGCATCCGGATTGCATGGAGAAACTGTTGTGGGGCGGCAAGGTGGTCGGCCTGCGCGTGGCGCTGAACAAGGCGCCGGTCGAGTCTGTGAAGGATCTGATCCGCGCAGCCTGGGCGCTGCGCGGCAAGAAGTCCCGCTCGCAGACTAAGTCGTCCTCGTCTGCGGATCGCGGAAGAAGATCATGAACAGCACCATCACCACGAAGGCCATGACGGCTGGCACCAGCCAGATGGTCTGCCACAGGTGCTGCGCTCCGACTGAGTTTGCGGTGGTGTAGCGGTCGACCACGGCACCGGCAGCCCACGATCCGATCAGCTGACCCACGCCATACGTGGCAACGTGGATGAAGCCCTGCGCTGCGGCACGCTGCGCCCGTGGCACGAACTTGTCCACGTAGATCTGCCCGGTGACGAAGAAGAAGTCGAAGCACACGCCGTGCAGGATGATGCCCGCATACAGCAGTGACACCAGCGTACTGTTGTTGCCGAAGGCGAACAGCACATAGCGCAACGTCCACGCAGCCATGCCCACCAGCAGCATCTTCTTCACACCGAGTCGCGCGAAGAAGAACGGGATCAACACCAGGAAGATCACCTCGGAGGCCTGCCCCATGGTCATCTTGCCCGCGGCGTTCTCCATTCCCGCCTCGTTGAGAAAGGCGTTGGCAAAGCTGTAGTAGAAAGACAGCGGAATGCAGATCAGCGCAGAGCCGACGATGAAGATGCCGAAGGAGCGGTCCTTCATCAGCGCGATGGTTTCCAGGCCCAGTGCCTGTGCAATGTTGGGCTTGCGACCGGCATTGCCCGGTGGAGTAGCCGGCAAGAGAAAAGAGTAGAAGCCCAGCACCACCGACAGAATCGCACCCAGCTTCAGCGGCAGATTGGTCGGCTCGATGGAATAACCATAGAACCTGGGTGCCACAACTCCGATTGCCAGACCCACGGCGATCCAGCCCAGCGAGCCCAGCACGCGAATGCCGGGGAATTGCCGGCCCGGATCCTGCATCTGATGGAAGCACACCGCGTTGGCCAGGCCCAGTGTGGGCATGTAGCAGATGGCATAGGCCAGCAGTGCCCAGAAAAAGGTGGTGGGATCGGTAACCGAGGAAATCCACCACAGCAAGGCGGCGCCCACCAGATGCAGCACGCCCATCACTTTCTGTGCCTGGAAGAATCGGTCCGCGAACGCGCCAGCGATGATGGGTGCAAGGATGGCGCCCCAGTTCATCGTGCTATAGGCCGCGCCCACCTGCACGCCATCGAAGCCGATCTTCAGTAGATAGGTGCTCAGCGTAACGAACCACGATCCCCAGATCGCGAACTGCAGGAACATCATCACCGACAGCTTTGACCGTGCGGGCATGGCCTGAACCCCTGATGGCTTGACCATCGTTATCGTTATGCTGCCGAAGCTTAAGCCAAATCCGGCGAAAAACCACATGACCGGCCGCTGATCGGCGGTGTGCGCGATCTTTTCACTTCTGCTCGACGTGATACCCCTTGCTGCGCAGCAGCTGCACCAGCCCATCACTACCCACCATGTGCAGGGCGCCCGTGACTACGAGATAGTCATTGCCAGAATCCTGCAGCATCTTCTCGATCTGCGGCAGCCAGCGTTGATTGCGGTCCACGGTGAGCTTCTTGAAAAGCGCCGGTGATTCTTCCGATCCCTCGCGCAACAACGACTCCAGGGCCCGGACATCTCCGTCTCGCCAGGCTTTGGTGATGTCACCCAGTTGCTTCTGCGAATCCTCCTCCTCGAGCATGGAGCGCAGGAATTCGCATTGCTCGTCCAGTGACAGATGCGAGAACAGGCCGAGCTGATCCTCGAGCGTCTCGAGGCCGTGCAGAGGCTTGCCATCCTGCTGCGCCAGCGTCGCAATCTGGAAGTCCACGCCGTTGAGCGGGTTGTAACCGGCGCGCAGCAGTCGCATCTGCTCGATTTGCAGGGCCACTGCCCAGGGCGCAAACCCGGCCATCGAATCCAGATCCAGACTGAGCTTGCGCACCTCCTTTTCCAGCTGCGCATACAGCGCAGGACCCAGCACGCCACGCAGCGTCTTTCCCGCTGGAAGCATCTGCATCGCAGCGCCGGTGCTCGCCATCTCGCTTATCGCCGCATTGAGATCGAGCTCTTCAATGATGGTCTCGGCGTTGGCGTAGGCGGTGGTTGCAACAGCGGGCAGTGCGGTGTCGGAATCGTGCAGCACATGCACTGAACCGAGCAGCCAGACCTTGTTGTGCTTGCCGGTGACTTCCCAGAAGGTGTGCTGGCCGTCGGCCAGCGCAGAGGCGGACCCGAATACCAGCGCCAGCAAGAGCGACATCGCGACATTGCGCAGCAGCCTCACCATGCGCAACGACCACCGTAGTGAGGCAGACACGACCTCGGTTGTATCAGCAACCGGATCTCTTCGTATAATCACGGCTGCATTTTAGCGCTGGGGGAAATTCCGGCGCGAATATGTGGTCGGTGGTGACAGAGCCAAAGTCATCACCGGCTACACAACCGGGGGATGTGAATCATGAAACGCTTTATGTCGAGCATAGGCTCCGCATTGCTGTGCTGCGCAGCCGTGCCTGCAATGGCCGCTACACCGGCCTGCGCTGCGCTGTCGAAATTCACTCTGGCCGGTCATGGGGTGAAGATCCGGCAGGCGCGGGACCTTCCCGCGGGGCCGCTGCCGGCTCCGCCGAATGCACCGCCGGGACCGCGAGCCACCATGCCCGCGCACTGCCGAGTGGATGGCGTGATCGATGAGCGCGTGGGCCGCAACGGCAAGCCCTATGGCATCGGCTTCTCGCTGGCCATGCCGCCGAACTGGAACGGCCGGTTTTTCTTCCAGGGCGGTGGCGGCCTCAACGGGGTCATCAACCCGCCAATGGGCGCACAATACGCGGGTGAGACATCCGCACTGGCGCAGGGTTTCGCCGTTGTCAGCACAGACTCCGGTCATCAAGGCACAGGCTTCGACGCCAGCTTCTTCGACGATCAGCAGGCCGCACTGAATTTCCTCTATCAGGCCAATGCCGAAGTCACGGTGGTCGCCAAGGCCATCGTTGCGAAGCACTACGGCAAGGCGCCGCACCACAGCTACTTCGTCGGCTGCTCCACCGGTGGCCGCGAAGCCATGATCATGTCGCAGCGTTTTCCGGAATATTTCGACGGCATCGTGGCCGGCGCTCCGGCGATGCGCACGAATTATTCCAATCTCGGCCTGCGCTGGGTCACGACGGCGCTCAACCAGGTTGCACCGAAGGATGCACAAGGCCGTCCGCAGACACGTCAGGCGCTCAGTGACGGCGACCGCAAACTCATCGTGGATGGCGTGCTGGCGGCCTGCGATGCACTCGACGGTACCAAGGACGGGCTGATCTTCGCGCCGCAGAGTTGCCGCTTCGATCCGCAGGTGCTGGCCTGCAGTGGCGCCAAGACCGAGAGCTGCCTGAGTGGCGAGCAGGTCGCGGCGGTGAGGAAGGCCATGACCGGCGCCAAGGCCTCGGATGGACACCAGGTGTATCCCGGCTATTTCTACGACACCGGCATCACCGCCACGCGCGGATTACCGGGCGTGCTGGTCGCGCCGGTGATTCCGGAAGGCACTCCTGCTGGCATGACGATGAATGTGGACGCCGAGGCGGTGCGCGCGCATGACGGCCGCGCCATGGCCGGCGACACCAATGCGTGGACCAGCCTCAGCAGCTTCCGGGGGCATGGCGGCAAGCTGATCTTCTTCCATGGTGTCAGCGATCCATGGTTTTCCGCGCAGGACACCGTGCAGTACTACGAGCGGCTGCCGGCAGACAATGCGCCGGAACCTGTGGCTGGCTGGAGCCGGCTGTTCCTGGTCCCGGGCATGGGTCATTGCAGCGGCGGGGAGCGCACACTCGACCGCTTCGACATGGTCGATGCCATCGTGAACTGGGTCGAGAAGAATCAGGCACCGGAGAAGATCATCGCCAGTGGCGCCAGCATGCCCGGAGAAACCCGGCCGCTGTGTCCTTACCCAGCGCATGCGCAGTACGACGGCGGCGATGCGAAGAACGCCGCAAGCTACAGCTGCAAGCAGTAAT
Source organism: Steroidobacteraceae bacterium (assembly GCA_035571575.1). GTDB lineage: Bacteria > Pseudomonadota > Gammaproteobacteria > Steroidobacterales > Steroidobacteraceae > ZC4RG30. The sequence goes on from DATNCK010000077.1 coordinate 14,426, forward strand.
GGTGAAAGCCGCGCGGCCGCGCTGAGGCGGCTTGCTACTTCCGCAGCCTGCGGCGACCTTACGCCGCCGCAGCCACCGGTGTGCGGATCAGATGATCGAAGGCAGAAAGCGCAGCCTTCGATCCCTCGCCCAATGCGATGACGATCTGCTTGTAGGGCACCGTGGTGCAGTCACCTGCAGCGAACACGCCCGGCACCGACGTCTGGCCGCGCGCATCCACCTCGACTTCGCCGCGGGATGACAGCGCTACCGTGCCCTTCAACCAGTCGGTGTTGGGGATCAGACCGATCTGCACGAATATTCCAGCCACCGGCAGTTCGTGCACCGCGCCGCCCATTCGATCCTTGAAACGCAGGCCAGTCACTTCGCGGTCATTGCCGAGCACCGCCTGCGACTCGGCGCCGGTCACGATCTTCACATTGGGCAGGCTCTTCAACTTGTTCACCAGCACGGCATCGGCGCGCAGCTGCGGCGCGTACTCGATCAGCGTCACGTGCTTCACGATGCCGGCGAGATCGATGGCCGCTTCCACGCCGGAATTGCCGCCGCCGACCACCGCCACATCCTTGCCCTTGAACAAGGGGCCGTCGCAATGCGGGCAGTAGGCCACGCCGCGATTGCGATATTCCTTCTCGCCCGGCACGCCCAGCTCGCGCCAGCGCGCGCCCGTGGCAATGATCACCGACTTCGCCTTCAGCGAGGCGCCGCCGGAAAATTTCAGTTCGATCAGCTCGCCAGGAATCAACTGCTCGGCGCGCTGCAGATTCATCACGTCCACATCATGCGTGCGCACATTCTGTTCCAGCGCCGCAGCCAGCTGCGGCCCCTCGGTGTGCGACACCGAAATCAGGTTCTCTATGCCCAGCGTGTCGAGCACCTGGCCGCCAAAACGCTCCGCGGCCACACCCACGCGAATGCCTTTGCGCGCGGCATAGATGGCTGCCGTGGCGCCTGCAGGACCGCCGCCGACAATGAGCATGTCGTAAGGCGCGCGCTGCGACAGTTCCGCCGCCTTGCGCTGCGTGCCACCGCGATCGAGCTTGGCGAGGATTTCCTCCACGCCCATGCGGCCCTGGCCGAACACCGCATCGTTTAGATACACCGCCGGCACCGAACGGATGTTCAGCGCGGCCACTTCCTGCTCGAACAC
>DATNCK010000078.1:0-2601 GCA_035571575.1 Steroidobacteraceae bacterium
CGTGTTCGACAAGACCGGCACGCTGACCGGTACGAGCTGGCGTATACGGCGAGTCGAAACGTTTGGCGTGCGCTCATCTCAGGAAGCCCTGCATATCGCGGCCGCCATGGAGCGCGATTCGCAGCACCCGCTGGCTGCAGCATTTCGCGCGTTTGACGATCATCGCCCGGCAACACTGCGCGCGCAGCAGCCCGGCCGCGGCATTATCGCCGTGGTGGGCGGACGCGAACTGCGTCTGGGCACGGCAGATTTCGCCTCCGATCTGGCTGATGATGGCGCTGTGTGGCTCGGCGACGGGCGCGCGGCGCTGGCTCGTTTCGATCTGGCAGAGCAGGTGGAAGCCAGCGCCGGACCGGTGCTGAGAGATCTGCAGGAGGGCCTGCGCCTCCAGCTGCATCTGCTCAGCGGGGATGGCAGCGTGGCCGTAGCGCGATGCATGGACTCGTTGGGAGTCGACTTCGCTACTGCGGCCGCGCGGCTGTTGCCTGAAGGCAAGCTCGCACGTGTACGCGAACTGCAGTCCCGGGGCCACTGTGTGGCGATGATCGGCGATGGCATCAACGACGCACCGGTGCTGGCTGGTGCCGACGTATCGATCGCTGTCGCCCGTGGAGCGCCGCTGGCGCAGCGCAGCGCCGACGTTGTGCTGCTGCAGCCTTCACTGCAAGGCATCAGCGCGGCAATCCGCACTGCGCGGCAGGCCCGACGCATCATGCAGCAGAACGTCGCCTGGGCGGCCGGGTACAACCTGCTGGCGCTACCGCTGGCCGCTACGGGGCACGTAGTGCCGTGGATGGCGGCGCTGGCCATGGTGGCATCGTCGCTGACGGTGACGCTCAATGCACTGCGCCTGACCCGAGCTGCAGGGTCATGACTGTCCTGCTGTTGCTGATACCCCTCAGCCTGCTGCTGCTGGCATGCATGATTGGGGCGTTCATCTGGGCCGTGCGCAATGGGCAGTTCGAGGACCTGGATACGCCGCCGTTGGAGATGCTGATCGAACACTCGGAGGTCGCGATCGAGCGGACTGCTCGCGCGGAGATGTCGGGCGATGAGCGCTGATCTTCTGCTGTGGGGCGGCGCGTTTCTGAGCGGGCTGTTGGGCAGCGCGCACTGCGCGCTGATGTGCGGCGGCATTGCCACCGGCTTCAGTGCACGCGGTGGTGGAGGCTGGATTGCAGCTGTGGAGCCCAATGTCGGGCGCACGCTCGGCTACGTTCTGGCTGGGGCCGTGGCCGGTGGCCTGGGTCATGGCATCGTGACTGTGGCACGCTGGCCGGCGCTGGCGCTGGCCGCACGCGCGGCAGCGGGTCTGGTGTTGGTGATGGCGGCCCTGCGTTTGTTGGACCGCAAAGGAAGGATGGTCTTCCTGAAGACGCCGGGACTCATCTGGCAGCGATGGTTGCGGCCGTTGCAGAAATTCCTGCCCCAGGGCGGGCATGTGGGGCGACTGGCTGGGGGCATGCTCTGGGGCTGGCTGCCCTGCGGACTGTCGGGTACGGTGTTGTTTGCTGCCTGGCTGCAGTCCAGCGCGCTGCATGGCGCACTGCTGATGCTGTGCTTTGGACTGGGCACGCTGCCCGCGATGGTGCCTCTGACATGGAGCGGGGCGAGGCTGGGCCAGCGTCTGCAGCAGGGGTCGGCTCGTGTGGCGTTGGCCTCGTTGATCTTCACTGCCGGTTTGATCACATTGCTGGCCCCCTGGATGGCCCGTAGTGCACAGGTGCATGGCATCCTGAAGGCGCTGGGCTGTCACAGCATCGGGTAAACAGTGCGGGGCGCGATTCAGGTCAGTTCACGCGAGCATTGCAGTCAGCGCCGCAGCCACTATGCAGCTGAAGCAGATGCCTGCCACGTAGAGCGCGAATCGGCCACGTCCGATGACGCTGGCGATGAGTACTTTGACGACAGTGTTGCTCGCTACACCTACGAGAATCGCCCAGCTGGCGGCCTGTGACGAGAGCGAGTCAGGCGCGAGACGCGCCATCGACACGGTCATGGCATCCACATCCATCAATCCCATGGCCGCGGCGCTGCCGATAGTAGCGGAACTGCCGAAATGACCACTGATGTACCGGCCAACCAAGATGAGCAGGCCCATGAGGGCTGCCATGGCGATGACGGACCAGAAACCGAAGGGATTGCGGAACTCCACGGGCACGCCTGCGCTTGACGAAGGAACGTACCGTTTCGTGCGTAGCCATGCGAATGCGGCAGCCACAGCGGATGAGACCAGGAGCGGTAGGCCCACTGGTATCAGCAGCGCGGGTTTCAAGGCGCCCGTGATCGCGATCACGCGGACGAAGGAGACGGCCATGGCCAATGCGGTTGCCGCGGCCAGCAGGGACGGAGAGCCTTCCCCGGTCGCTATGCGCCGGGCGTTCGCGATCGTCACGGCTGTGGACGACACCAGGCCACCGACTGTGGCCGAGATGAGTTCACCGCGCCGCTCGCCGAAATATCGCACCGCTACGTATCCGGCAAATGACAGTGCCGCGAGCACGATCGCGATGATCCACACCTCGCGCAGGTTCACGCCGCCGAATGGTCCGACGGCGCGATTGGGGATGATGGGCAGCGCGATGAATGACATGGCCAGCA
>DATNCK010000079.1:0-11876 GCA_035571575.1 Steroidobacteraceae bacterium
CTGCGGCCTGAGAGAGCCGCAGGTGCGGCTTCAGCCGCCTTCCCGCGTGGTGCGCACCCATTCGCTGGAACGCCGTCCCCGCAGCATGACGAGCACCTTCCAGACGAGGTAGAACGGCGCGCGCGCCAGGTCGAGCAGGCCGCGCACTCCAGTTCCACTCAGCTGCCAGCCGCGCAGCACATAGACTGCCACTGCCGTCAGGCACAGCACGCCCGTCCAGGGCCACATACCCGCCGGCGCCAGCAGCCAGGCGAGCAGCGTCAGTGCGAGGATGTTGAGCACCACGTAGGAAAGCGGCAGCACCAGAAGCTCCACGGCCAGATCCAGGCACACCAGGCTCGGCGCGGTCACCGCCTGTCGCAGCAGCGGCCCGACTCGGCTGCGCAGCAGCGCAATCCGGCCCTGTTCCCAGCGACGCCGTTGACTGCGTGCAGCCTTCTCGCCCGAGACCATTTCGCCATCGCAATTAGCTTCGTCCGCATAGGCCACGCGCAGGCCTTGCATGCCGAGCGTGATTCCGAATTCCAGATCCTCGGTCAGCGAGAAGCTTGCATAGGGCACGCGTTGCAGCAGGCCATGGGTAAGCGCCCAGCCGTTGCCGCGAATGCCACACGACAGGCCCAGTCTTTCCCGTCCGCGTGAACGCAGGCGGTGAAACGCGCCCATGGCGATGGCCATGAGTCGGGTGCGCCAGGATGCATGGATGTTGGAAACGCCGTAGTGGACCTGCACCGCCTGCTCGCCACGCTCCATCCGCGCGGCGATGGCTTCAAGCAGATTGGAGGAAACACGGCTGTCGGCGTCGACGATGACAACCGCTTCGGCCCAGCCGCGCTCGTGGCTGACGTTGAATGCGTGCGCCAGCGCGTAACCCTTGCCCCGCAGCTCGGTGTTGGTTCGCACCAGCACCTGTGCACCGGACTCTTCGGCGCGCTGCGCCGTGCCATCGGAGCAGTTGTCCGCCACGACAACCACGTTGAAGCGGTCCCGAGGCCAGTCGATCGCCAGGATCGACTGCACCACTGCGGCGATCCCATTTTCCTCGTTGTGGGCGGGAATGATCACGTCGAAGCGCATCGAGCGACGCGAGGCAGGCGCAATGGCATTGCGTGCCGACAACAGCGTGAGCGAAAGCAGATACAGCGAAGATCCCACGGCCGGCACCGCGAGGATCCACAACAGGGGCAGGGCTAGCAGGGACAACGAGTGTCTCGAACGACCAGGCGGTTCAATCGAACCGGATCGCGACCGACAGGGCGCCGATCGTGCTGTTGTACTGGTCCACCCAGATTTCGGAGCGGCGCACATTGCGGGTCACCGATGTCTGCACCGTCACCATGCGTGTTGCCCGGTAATTCATGGCCAGGGAGTAAGAGCGTGTCAGGTCGGTGCGCTGGATCGTCGATCCGCCGAACGACACATTGTCGATGTCCTGCACGGTGTAGGCCGTTCCCAGCGAAGCCGAGAAACGCGCCGTGGCCGCCCAGCTCACACCGATGCCGAATCCAGTGCCGACCGAGGTGTTGACGCCCGCATCGTATTGCTGGAAGTTGCGGAACACATTGACGTTGACGCCGGTCTTGGGTGTCAGCTGGCGATTGATGTTCAGCGAGCCGGTGAATGCCGAATCACTTCCCGCCAGCTTCGCGGCGGCCGGATCATTCGACGGGTTCCTGAGGCTGGTATCGCGCCAGGATTTTCCCGCCGTCAGGCCGAATGTCGTGAGGGCCGTCACCTTGTAACTCAGAGTTCCGTATGCAGACCGCTGCCTGTAGCGCGTGGCGTTGGTGATTCCGGAATAGGTCGAACGGTTCTCGGTTACGCCCACACCCGGCACAAGCTGTCCGGCTCCAAGGAACTCGATCGATGCCGCACCACTGCGTGTGATCAAGCGGAAGTCATCCGCATTGAGCAGTGGTGTGCGCGTTTCATTCCATCCTGGAGACAGGCTGAGCTGCCAACGCGGCGTGGGCCGCAGTCGCAGCGTGCCCTGGACAGTGGTGGCCGTCTGCTCGGTGGAGGTGATTCCGCCCACATCGGCCAGTCCGATCGGCGAACGGGTCTGCGACGCGTTCAGAGTGGCGTCGAATACCTGGCCGGGGTGCCATTCGATGATCGTGCCCAGTCCGTAGTCATCGTGACTGAGTGCTTCCTGGCGGATCGAATCGGAGTGGTTGTAGGAGGCCTGCATCTGGGCGCGCAGCGGCCCCGAGCCGCCCATCTTCGCGGCCGCGTTGGCCGACACGAACAAAGAGAGGTCGTCCCGTTTGCTCTCGCCGCCGGGCGTGGCAACCGCTGTTTCAATCGCCGCGAGCTGGCGTGCATTGGTGTCGTAAGAGGTGCCTGCCGAAACGCTGCCGGAGAGATCCAGGTCCGCCAGCGCCTGGCGGGACGTCGCCGCGATGGTCACGGCAAAAAGGATCGCGCTGGCCGACCGAGCTGTAAGCAGTGGCCTTTCTCGCATGGACATGTCGATCACTTTCGCCGCACCCGGCTTATGGAAAACGCCTTCGCCCATCGTTGGCGAAGCGCGGAAGTATTTGGCATTGCAGCGTATAACGCGATTCCCGGCACTGGCAAGCCAGGGGTTCTCAATAAAATCATGGGCGGGCGTGGGAACTCAGTCACGACGCGGCGTCATCCTGCAATTGCAGGACTTCCTGCCGGCTCGCCCGCCGCATCGGTTTGCCATCCACGGGGCTGATGGGTGCCTGCCGGATGCCGTCGCGGGAAAACACGAAGGCTTCGACGGTCTCCTCGCCCAGCTCGAAGCGCACCGAGGGCACGGCGATGACGCGCTCGGTAGTCATGCGCACGCGGCGTTCGAAAACCTCGTAGTCGAAGCGTTGGTCCAGCAGGTGCAGGGTGATCGCTTCGGGACTGTCGGAAAACACATGCAGCTGGATGTCCGTGTATTCCGTGGCTGATCCGTTGAGCACCGCGCCCACCAGTCGTGGCTCGAATTTCTCGAGCAGCAGCATCGCCTGCAGCGCTGTGCTGCGCTGCTCCTGCAGGTTGCGCTCGTGCTGCGCGCCACCAAACAGTCGCTGATGCGACCGCAGCGCCGCCTCGATTTCGGTATTTTTTGGCAGAAACGCGCCTTCCATGACGCCGTAGCGCTCAGCCGCCTTGCGCTTGGCAACCAGATAATCCTGGATGCCGTGCTCTGCCATGAGGCGGGCCGCTTCCTGTGCAACTGCGCTGCGCAGGTGATCGGAACGGTTGGGAGCGCGCTTCGTCATGCCCGGACCCGACTATAGCTAGAACAGCGGCTCGCCGCCTTTTTCCTGAGTATTTCCCGGAGTGGCGCCAGGTGCGTACCCCGCATCTCCCGGCTCCGCTCCCCGCGGCTGATGATCGATCATGAACGTCTCATAGATGGCATTGGGATCCGTTGGGCTCGCCAGCGCCCCCGTAACGCGCGAGATCGGCAGATCGATCAGTCCACCCGGCCGCGCCATCTTGCTCGACGGCACCTCCCGCAGCGCCTCGCGCATGTAATGCATCCAGATCGGAATCGCAGTGGTGGCGCCTTCTTCCCGCTCACCCAGCGAGCGCTCGTCGTCATAGCCCACCCACACGGAAGCCACCAGCCGCGCATTGAATCCGTTGAACCAGTTGTCGCGTTCGCCATTGGTGCCGGTCTTGCCCGCGAGATCATCGCGTTTCAGCGCCTGTGTGCGTTTCGCGGTGCCGCGCAGCGCCACGTCATGCATCATGCTGTTCATCAGCCACGCGTTCTGCGGCGAGATCACTCGCGGAGCGACACGCGCCGATGGCAGATATCCCAGTCCGCCCTGCAGGCTGGCGAGTTTGCGCAGAGGGGCAGGCGCATCGTCGAGACCGAATGAAGCGGGCAGCGGCCCCGGTACGGCCATCAATGCGTCGGCACCAGCGCTGCCGGCAGCCGCATCGCCAGCTGTTGCAGGCTGAGAGGCGACATCACCGGGCTTCGGTGCCGCAGCATCTGGCACCGTCTCCGTCTCGAGCAGCGGATAGCTGGGTGGCGTCTCGCACACCTGGCAGACGATTTTCGGCGCGGCCTCGAACAGCACCTTGCCGCTGGAATCCTCGATGCGGCTGATCAGGTAGGAATCCACCTTGTAGCCGCCGTTGGCGAACACGGCGAAGCCCGTGGCCATCTCCAGCGGCGACACCACCTGCGTGCCCAGCGCCAGCGACAGCGTGCGCGGGAAGGCCTCGGTGCGGAAGCCGAACTTCGCCGCATGCGTCAGCACTGCATCGACACCCACGGATTGCAGCACGCGGATGGACACCAGATTGCGCGAGTACACCAGTGCCTCACGCAGCCGCGTCGGGCCCCCGAAGACCCCGCCGTCATTCTCCGGGCGCCAGTTCTCTTCGGCATTGCTGTCGCGGTCGAGCACCGGCGGCATGTCGAGCACCACGCTGGCCGGCGTGAAGCCATTTTCGAGCGCGGCCGAGTAGATGAACGGCTTGAACCCGGAACCCGGCTGTCTGCGCGCCTGCATCGCACGGTTGAACTGATTGCCGTAGAAGTTGAAACCGCCCACCAGCGAAACGATGGCGCCATCCCTGGGATCCATCGCCACCAGCGCGGCCTGCGCCTCGGGGAGCTGCGCCAGCAGTGCTGCGCCGCGCTCGGCGACCACATAAACGACATCACCGCGTGCCAGCACATCGCCAGCCTTGCGCGGTATCGCGCCCACGCCGCCGCGCACGGCGGGCCGCGCCCATGACATCCCGTCCCAGCGGATGACTGCATTGCCGCCGGCACGGATGTGCACCGTGGCGCTGCTGTCATCCACCTTCGTGACCACCGCCGGCTGCAGCATGTTGACGACACTGCGTCCGGCCATCAGCTCGTCCAGTTCCTCATCCGAGGCGCTGGCAGGCAGTTTCAGTTTTTCCACCGCGCCGCGATAGCCATGGCGGCGGTCGTATTCCACCAGCCCGATGCGCAGCGCGCGATTGGCCGCGGTCTGCAGCCGGCCATCGACGGTGGTGAACACCTTGTAGCCGGCGTTCACGGCGCTTTCGCCGTAACGCTTCACGATCTCCTGACGCACGAATTCCGCGACGTACGGCGCCTCCACATCCACCAGCGGCGCGAAGCCGCGCGAGGCCACGGGTTCACGTGCGGCGGCCTCGCGCGTGGCCTCATCGATGTAGCCCAGCTCATGCATGCGGCGCAGCACATAAGCGCGCCGTGCTTCGGCAGCCTTGGGATGGGAGATGGGATTCTGCCGCGAAGGCAGCTGGATGATGCCGGCCAGCGTCGCCGCCTGCGCCACGCTGAGCTCATCCAGCTTCTTGCCGTAGTAGGTCTCCGCCGCGGCTGCGATGCCATAGCTGCGCTGGCCGAACAGGATGAGGTTCAGGTACGTGGAGAGGATCTGCTCCTTGGTGAAGTCGTGCTCCATGCGATAGGTCACGAACAGCTCCGAGAGCTTGCGGCGGCTGGTCTTGTCCAGTGTCAGGAACATGTTGCGGGCGGTCTGCTGGGTGATGGTGCTGCCACCCTGGCCAGCCCCGGCCGTGGCCACATTCATGACCACCGCGCGCAGCACACCCATCCAGTCCAGGCCGCTGTGCTGGAAGAACCGGTCATCCTCGGAGGCCAGCACGGCGTGGACCACCAGCGGGGGAATCTCATCGAAGGTCACGGGGATGCGGCGCTGTTCCCCGATCTGGGAGATCAGTCCCCCGGACCGGGTATAGACCCGCAGCGGCACCGCCAGCTCCACGCTATGCATGGTTTCAGCCGTCGGCAGGGCCGGGGCCACGTAAACAAAAGCGCAGGCCAAGGCGAAGCCTGCCAGCAGGGCCAGCCCGACAACACCCGCCACGGCATAACGGAGCCCACGCACGACAGAGGATTTCACAGGGGAGAGATGCTCAGGTTAAGGCGCCCGCCGGGGCAGGAAGTTTCCATCCTACGACCCGATTGAACAATGTGCGGGAGGAACTTGACCGGTTTGTGGCTGCGGTCACGGAAACCCCGGCCGCGTTCACGTTCAATTTAACCGTTTCGTGAGCTATAGTTGGTCCGATATTGAGGCGGGACAAGCGTTTCGGCGTCTAAATAGCTGAAAGGTAAGGGAGATCTGTGTTTCTAATTCCGCGTAAACACCGCCAGGTCCTGGGCCTCGATATTACGCCGTCGTCGATCAAGTTGATCGAGCTGACGCTATCGGGTGGGCAATACACGGTGGATGCGTACGCCGCCGAAGCCACTCCCCAGAATTCCATGAACGAAAAAGCCATCGTCGACGCCGATGCGGTCGGCGAAGCGATTGCGCGCGCCGTGCGTCGCGCCGGCGTGCGCACCAAGGAAGTTGCCGTCGCGATCAGCGGCGATGCGGCGATCACCAAGGTGATCCAGATGCCGCGCAACCTGAATGACGCCGACCTCGAAGCGCAGGTCGAGATGCAGGCCGACCAGTACATCCCCTTCCCGATGGACGAAGTGTCCTACGACTTCGAGGTGCTGGGCGCCTCCGAGAAAGATCCAGAATCGATGGATGTGCTGCTGGTGGCCTCGCGTTCCGAGAACGTCGAGCAGCGCCGCGCCGCGGTGAATGCCGCTGGATTGTCCTCGCGCATCGTCGACGTCGAAGCCTTCGCGCTCGAAAACGCCTGCCGCCTGATGACGCACCAGATGCCCGATGGTGGCATCGACCGTTCAGTGGCCGTGGTCGACTTTGGCGCCAGCACCACCACCTTCAGCGTGCTGCGCAATCTGAAGGTCGTGTACACCCGCGACTTCGCCTTCGGCGGCCAGCAGCTCACCGAAGAAATCATGCGCACCTACGGCCTGTCGCTCGAAGAGGCGGGGCGCGCGAAGAAGGAAGGCGGCCTGCCCGCCAACTACCAGACCGAAGTGCTCGATCCCTTCATCGACGACATGACGCAGCAGATCAGCCGCTCGCTGCAGTTCTATCTCGCCTCGGGTTCAGGTCGCGAACAGCCGGAAAAGATCCTGATCTGCGGCGGCTGCGCCAATATTCCCGGCGCCGCGGAAGTCGTGCAGAGCCGCATCGGTGTCGAGGCCGAGAAGGGCGATCCGCTCGGCCAGATGAAGATTTCCTCGCGCGCCCGCGCGCAGGCGGTGCAGCGTGATGCCACCGCACTGCTGACGGCCTGCGGCCTCGCCCTGCGGAGTTTCGACTAATGCCTCGCATAAACCTACTCCCCTGGCGCGAACAGCAACGCACCGAGCGCAAGAAGGCCTTCGGTGTCGGCATGCTGGCAGCGGCCATCGGCGCCGCCGTCGTGGCCGGCGCGGCCTTCCTGCTGGTGAATCAGATGATCGATGCGCAGGCAGCGCGTAACGCGCGGCTGCAGACCGAGATCAAGGTCGTCGACCGGCAGATCGAGGAGATCAACAGCCTCGAGCAGCAGAAGCAGCAGTTCATCGCGCGCATGAACATCATTGCGAAGCTGCAGCGCTCCCGGCCCGAGATCGTGCATGTGTTCGACACCTTCGTGAAGACCATTCCCGATGGCACCTACCTCACGGCCATCAAGCAGGAAGACCAGAAATTCAAGATCCAGGGTGTGGCGCAGTCCTCCACCCGCGTGTCGGCCTTCATGCGCGCGCTCGATGCTTCGCAGTGGTTGAAGGAGCCGGAGCTGGAAGTGGTCGAGACCACCAAGAACAACGCGCAGGGCAACGATTTCACGCTGTACGCGAAACAGGTTACCTCGCTGACCGATGACGACGTTGCGGGCAAGAAGAAACCGGGCGCCGCGCCGCGGAGAACGCCATGACATTCGATGAACTGAAGCAACTGGATCCGCGCGATCCGAGTCGCTGGCCGCTGCCGGTGCGGCTGGGCGCCATTGCCATCTTCTTCGTGGTGATGTCCATCCTGCTGGTGTACTTCCTGGTGTGGACCCAGAAGAAGGACGAACTCGCCGAGGCGGAGGGCAAGGAGCAGCAGCTGCGCACCGAGTTCCATACCAAGCACGCCAAGGCCGTCAATCTCGACCTGTACAAGCAGCAGCTGGCCGATATCCAGAAGTCCTTCGGAGCGATGCTGCGGCAGCTGCCCGGCAAGACCGAAATGGAAGCGCTGCTGGTTGATATCTCGCAGACCGGTGTGGGCGTGGGCCTGCAGCAGCAGCTGTTCCAGCCGCAGCCGGAACAGAGCAAGGATTTCTACGCCGAGCGGCCCATCAAGATCCGTCTGGCCGGCAACTATCACCAGCTGGGTGAGTTCGTCAGCGGCATCGCGGCGCTGCCGCGCATCGTCACGTTGCACAACGTCGAGATCAAGACCGTCAACAAGGACAGCTTCGACCAGCTGCAGATGGACGTCACGGCGAAGACCTACCGTTACCTGGACGATGACGAAGTCGCGGCCAATGAAGCGGCGCGCCAGAAGAACGCGGCCGCCACGCGTGGATCGAGCTCCTCATGATGAAAGCCACGGGTTCCATTCTGATTGCGGCGACGCTGCTCGCCGGCTGCTCTTCGAAAGACGCGGATCTCAGCGATTTCATCGAGAAGACCAAGCAGGAGCAGCCCGGCGGCGTCGAATCGCTGCCCGAGGTCAAGCCCTACGAGAGCTTCTTCTACACGGCGCAGACCATGCGCTCGCCCTTCGTGCCGGGCGGTTCGGGTGAGTCCAGTTCGCCCAACCTGCGTCCCGACAACAAGCGCAATCGCGAATTCCTCGAACAGTTCCCGCTCGACACCATGAAGATGGTGGGCACGTTGTCGATGAGCGGTCGCCGCTACGGCCTGGTCAAGGCGCGCGACGGCAAGGTGTATCGCGTGCAGACGGGCAACTACATCGGCCAGAACGAAGGCCACATCACGCAGATCGAAGATTCGAAAATCACTCTTGCCGAGATCGTACCGGACGGTCTCGGTGGCTACATGGAGCGCGGCGCCGCGCTAGCGCTCAACGAATGACCGGCAGGGAGACGAAGAGAATGAACCGCTACCTGGGTATACCCACCACTCTGCGAGGCCTGCTGGTCGCGGCACTGTGCACGACAGGCTTCGGCCTGGTCGCAGTCCCGGCCGCACGCGCTGCAGAATCCCCTGCCAACAAGCTGCAGTCCGTCGATGTCCAGGCCATGTCGGGCCAGGGCCTGCAACTGGTGCTGACCACCAGTGGTCCTGCGCCGACGCCACTGTCTTTCACCATCGAGAATCCCGCGCGCATTTCCTTCGACCTGCCGGATACGGGACTGTCTCTGCCGCAGCGTCGCATCGACGTGCGCAGTGGCGGTCTGGACAGCATCCTGGCCGCCGAGGCCAATGGCCGTTCGCGCCTGGTGCTCAACCTGGAACGCACGCTGCCGTACCAGACGCGCGTCGAGGGAAACCGCATCATCGTGACGCTGGGTGAAAACGCTCGCGCTGCGGCGGCTCCCGCTGCAACGGTTACTGCCGCTGCGGCGCCCGCACGCGCCACTGGCCGCGACATCAAGAGCATCGACTTCCGTCGCAGCAGCGACGGTACGGCCACCGGCCGGCTGATCGTCAAACTCAGTGATCCGCGCACACCGATCAATCTGCGCCAGCAGGGCAACCAGATCCTGGTGGACTTCGTCGGCGCCGATCTGCCGAAGAACCTGCAGCGCGCCTACGACGTGGCCGACTTCGCCACGCCGGTCTCCGGTTTCAACGCTTTGCATGGCCCCACAGGCACGCAGATCGTCATGAACGCCAGCGGTGAGTTCGAGCAGCTGGCCTACCAGACCGACGACCAGTACGTCATCGAAGTGCAGCCGCGTCGTGCAGTGAAGGCGCAGATCGACGATAAGCCCGTCTATTCCGGCGAGCGCATGAGCGCCAATTTCCAGGACATCGAGACGCGCACCATCCTGCAGCTCATCGCCGACCAGAGCGGCAAGAGCATCATGGTCACTGATTCGGTGAAGGGCAGCATGACGCTGAGCTTGAACCGCATCCCCTGGGATCAGGCGCTGGATCTGGTGCTGCAGCTGCAGGGCCTGGACAAGCGCGTACAGGACAACGTGATTGTCGTTGGCCCCACCGAGGAACTCGCCAACCGCGAGAAGGCCCGGCTGGCGGCGAACAAGGACATCAAGGAATTGGCGCCACTGCGCACCGAGTACCTGCAGATCAACTACGCCAAAGCCGAGGACATCGTGTCGCTGATCCAGGCCCAGAGTGGCGGCGGCGCCAATGGCGGCAAGTCGCTGCTTTCCGGTCGCGGCAGCGTCACGGTCGATCCGCGTACCAACACGCTGCTGATCCAGGACACCAGTGACAGCATCTCCAATGTGCGTCAGCTGGTCTCGACGCTCGACATTCCCGTGCGTCAGGTGCGCATCGAAGCGCGCATCGTGGTGGTCAGCGAGGACTTCACGCGTGACCTGGGCGTGCGCCTGGGATTCACTGGCACCGAAACCAATGGCGCCACGGGCCTGTTCGCGACCAGCGGCACGGCGGCCTCAGTCGATACCACGCTGGGTTCCGCGCTGGACAATCTCGCGAGCACCGGTTCGCCGTATCCAGTAAAGGTGCCGGTGGGAAGCAGCAGTGGCGCACCTGCGAGCAGTCGCTACAACGTCAACCTGCCAGTTTCCAATCCCGCCGGCAGTCTGGCCTGGGCCATCCTGGGCAAGGACTACATCGTGGATCTGGAGCTTTCCGCAGCACAATCGGAAGGCAAGGGCGAGGTCATCTCACAGCCCAGCATCGTGACGGCAAATCAGAAAGAAGCCGTGATTTCGCAGGGTACTGAAATTCCCTATCAGGAAGCCGCCTCGAGCGGCGCGGCCACCATCCAGTTCAAGCCGGCCAAGCTCGAACTGAAGGTGACGCCGCTGATCACGCCGGACAACCGGCTGATCCTCGACATCAGTGTTTCGAAAGATCGCGTGGGCTCGGTGATCGTGACCACCGGCGGCGTGAACGTGCCGGCCATCGATACCAGCCGGCTGACGACAACGGTGTTCCTGGGCGACGGCCAGACTGTGGTTCTGGGCGGCATCCTGGAGACCGAACGGCGAGAGAACGAGAAGAAAGTGCCGTACCTGGGAGACATTCCGGTGCTTGGACATCTGTTCAAGTCCACCGGCAGGGTGAACAACAAGGATGAGCTGCTCATCTTTGTGACACCGAAGATTCTGCGCGAAGGCGTCAGCGTCAACTAACGCAACCACCCATGCAACGGACTACGAATATGCGCAAGACAGGCATTCTCTCCGCACTGCTCGCCCTGGCCCTGACGGCCTGCGGTGGAGCTGACGACTCCTTCGTCGGTGGAACGGGGGGAACCGGCGGCACCGGCGGCGGTGGTACGACCACAGCCACCCCCGCGTCCCTGAGCCTCAGCGCCAGCGCGAATTCCATTCCCGCCGATGGTTCGGTGACCGCAGAAATCCGCGCTCTGGTCCGCGACAGCAACAATGTCGTGATTGGCAGTGTGCCGGTGACACTCTCTTCCTCTTCCGGCGCGCTGAGTGCCGGTAGTACCACCACAGGCACGGATGGCCTGGCGAAGGCGACGCTCACGACAGGCGGTGACAGTACGGCCCGCAACATCACGGTGACGGCGAAAGCCGCCTCCTTCACTTCCACGGTGACAGTGTCCGTAGGTGCGGCACCTTCGGCCACTCCGGTCAACGCGCTGACGCTGCAATCCAGCGCTCCCCAGATTCCCTCGGATGGCTCGTCGAATGCCACCATCGTGGCTATTGCGCGCGACGCCAACAATCTGCTGATGGCCGGCGTGCCAGTGGCGTTCACATCTACTTCCGGTGGTCTTGCCATCACGCAGGGCATCACCGACAGCAATGGTCAGGCCATTGCGACATTGAGCACTGCGGGTGACAGCACGCCGCGCAACATCACCGTATCGGCCAGCGCCGGCGGCAAAAACGCCACCACGGTCGTCGCCGTCGCG
>DATNCK010000080.1:0-5347 GCA_035571575.1 Steroidobacteraceae bacterium
GCGCGAAATCCCGTGGCTGTCGTTCAGACCGGGACGGAGACATTCTTGCCGGCGAACACGGCCTGCCAGCTCTCGATCTCCGTCACCACCACATCGTCGGTGGCATGCGCCAGATCGGCCACACCGCCGTAGTCCATCGCATCATCCGGTGCGCTCAGCAGCTGTGCGATGCGCGCCTCAATGTTCTGCAGCTTGCCCGCCGTGACGCGAGAAATGGCCGCGAAACGTTCGAAGTCGCCGAAGTAGCGGATGCCCGCCAGCGAACCACCCAGCGTTGGCAGCAGCACGCCGAGGAAAGTGAACAGGTAGGAGGACCATTCGGCCACTGCCGTCGACCAGATGCCCAGCACGCCACCGGCCTTGCACACGAGGTAGGTCGCGACGGAAATGATGGCCAGCGCGAACAGCGTCTGCGCGGCGTGATCCAGATTGTGATGCACGGCGGCGAGGCGGCGCGCCTTGGCCGTGTGGTATTCGCGCTGTGTTCGTACATGGTCCAGCAGCAGTCCCTGCGTTGCCCGTCTCAGGAAAGGCTGGGTGACCACGATCTGCGGCAGGCCGACTTCACGCAGTGCATCGCGCCCAAAGACCTCGGGCCACGAGGTATCGGTGCCCTGCGGCCATCGTCCCGGCGGGCGCGCCACACCCAGCAGCAGCAGGATGGGCGCATGCCGCAGGTACTCGGCCACGCGACGCGTCTCGAACCAGCGGCGATGCCAGCGGCGCCGGTTGCCCACCATGGTGAAGCCGAGGATGCCCACCAGCAGCAGCAGTTCGAAGGAGGCGAACATCCACTTGTGATGCGAATCGGTGAAGGGCAGATAGGCGATGCCGCCGATGATGGCCAATGCCGCGAACAGGAAGCTGACCGTCATGCCGCCGCGGTAGATATCGGAAAGATAGGCGGACACGCCATCGGACCAGGCAAAGCGCCGCAGCACGGCCGATTCGATGCGTTGGACGAAGGGCTGCTCCTGGCCCGGCAGCGCGCGGGCGCGATCCAGCAATGCGGCCGCGCTGCCTGTGGCGATGGCGTCCGGGCGCTCGTAGTTCTGGGTGAGATTGCGAAACCGCCCCGGCCGGCTCTCCCCGCCGAACAGGGCCTCGATGCGGCGATAGGCGTGATAGGGCCAGCGGCTGCGCACCGGCCAGGGCTCGCGCTCGAGAATGTCGTAATCGGGCCGCGCGGCAGACTGCAATGCATGCGCCATGAGCTGATCCACCGCCGTGATCCGCTCGGGGCGCGACAGCGCAGTGTCACCCGATCCCACCAGCGACTCAGGTCCCTGCAGCACACGCCACGACTCCGGCTGCCGTGCATCGATCCAGATGACGGGCGCGCCCATTTCCAGCGCCACCTGGATGGTGTGGCCCGTGCCGCCGACCAGCGCGCGCGTGGTGCCATCCCACACCGCGATCATCAGATCGGTCTGCTCGATCATCACGCGCGCCGCCAACGCCACGCGCAATGAAGATTCCGCGGTGAATGTGGCGTCGCTGCGCGAGTCTTCGCCACGCTGCAGCTTTTCCAGATACAGCCGTGCGATCAAATCATCGCGCTCCGCCAGTTCGAAGCGCCGCGCGGCCTGCGCCAGCTGGTAGAGACGCGTGGCGCGGCCAGAGACTTCCGCGTCCTTGACGCGGGATACCCCGTCAATGCCATCGATCAGCGCGCGCGCATCCTCCACGGTTTCCGGATGCGCGTTGATCGCCACATTCAACGCCAGGCCGAAAGGCAGTGGCGCAACCAGCTCCCAGCGCCGCTCCAACGCGCCGGCAGCGACCTCCTGATCGGTGCCATCGGCCAGCAGTGAATAAAGCCGTATCGCCGCGACGTCCAGTCCCGCCTCACGCGTGCGGTTGACTGCCGCATCGATGAGATCGAGCACTTCGCCGATGGCGCGCAGGATGCCATCGCGCTGCGCGCCGAATGAGACATGATTTTCGCGGTGCCCGGTGACGCCGATGCACAGGCGCGCTGGCGGGGGTACCGGCGCGGTGACTTCTGGTTGTTCGACGCTCATCGACTGCGGCCCACGTCCTGGCTGCGCGGAAAACGGTGCTGATTTTCCGATTCTATGCCGGCGGCGAAACGATTGCGCCGCCGGATTCCTGGAACTTCAGGGCTTGCGTGCAGTGACCAGAGAGTAGTAGCTGCCACCTGTCTGCGCCGCTTCCACATCGACGAAGCCAGCGGTTTCCAGGAACACGCGCAGCTCCGGCAGGCTGTACTGCCTGCCACGGGTGGCCAGCAGCATCAGCACCGAGAACGCAGCCGCCGGCAGCGGACCTGCGCCATCGTCATCCATCAGCATCTCATGCAGCAGGATGCGGCCGCCGCTGGGCAGCGCCTCGAATGACTTGCGCGCCAGCAGCTGGCAGGTGGCATCCGACCAGTCGTGGAATACATTCGAGAAGAAATGCGCGTCATGGCCGCGCGGCCAGTCCTGCGTGAACATGTTGACGGCCTGGGTCTTCACGCGCCCATTGAGATTGGCGGCCTTGATGTACGAATCGGCCTCGGCGCAGACCGCGGGAATTTCCATCACCGTGGCGGCCAGCTTCGGCCAGGCCCTGGCCATCTCGATGGCGAAGATGCCCGAACCGCCGCCCACATCCAGCACCGAACGCAACTCGCCGAACAGCGGCTGCGTGGCCACACCCTTCGAAGTCGCGCGACTATGCGCGTTCATGAAGGCGGTGATCCATTTCGCCATGTCGGGCGGCATCTCGCCGCGCTCCCACTCATTCGCGGCCGACACATGACCTTCGGCAGCATTGCCGGTGCGCAGCGTGGCCAGCAGCTGTGCGTGCAGCGGCTGCGAGAGCTTGTAGCGATGGATCAGCGGACCGTAGTAGCCATCTCCTTCCGGATGCAGCCAGGTGCGTGCCGCGGCCGTGGAGCGCCAGCGGCCTTCGCGGCGCTCGACGAATCCGAGCGATGCGATCAGTCCGAGATGAATGCCCAGGGCGCGGGCATTCACGCTGAGCTGCTTCGCCAGCTCCTCGGTGGTGAGCGCGCGCGCGGACAGCGCACCGAACACACCGATCTCATCCGCAACCGTGACGATGGGAAAGTGATACATGGCCAGCCACGTATCCCAGATGAGCCGGTCGTCCCGGCTGAAAGGCAGTGCGCTCATGAACGCGCCTCAGGCTTTCAGCTTGCGGGGCGCGGTTTCTTTGAGGAACAGCGCAACGACGAAGCCGACCGCCAGACCGCAGGTCGCGAAATACAGCGCGCCCTTCAGGCCGTAGGGGCCACCGGCAATCTTGCCCGCGATGATCGGGCTGATGCCGCCACCGACGAACTCGCCGGCGAAGATCACGAAGCCGGCCATCGAGGCCAGCATGCCGGGAGGTGCGGCCTCTGCCGCAACCGGACCCGCCAGAATTGCCAGTGCCGCGAAGTTGAACAGTGAGGCGAAGAACAGCAGCACCCACAGCGTGGTGGTGTTCTCCGGACCAGCCTGCGTGAAGAAATACAACGACACCGCGGCCAGGATGTAGGAGGCCAGTGTGGAGATCTTGCGTCCGATGATGTCCGACAGCGCCGGCATGGCGAACTGCCCGATGCAGCCACCGATACCCACTGCCGAGAACACATTGCCGGCCACCACCGGATCGAGCCCCAGGCCCGCACCCACCGGTGCCGTGAGATAGGCCGTGAGCATCGCGGCGATCACGAAGATGCCGCCCATGGCGCAGAACAGCGTGATGGGCGCGACCTTGGCGTTGCGATGTCCGAACATGCTCAGCAGAGGCACGCCTCCCGTGCCATGGCCGGTAACGGCACGCTTCAGTGGCTCACGCACCACGAACCACATGATGATGGCCACGATGATGCCGGGAGCACCCACCAGCATGAACACCGTGTGCCAGCTGTGCGTGTTGAGCAACCGGGTGGCGATGATGGGGGCCAGCGCCAGGCCGAACAGCGAGATCATGCACTGGAAGATGCCGTTGTTCAGGCCGCGGCGTTCCGGTTTGGAAGCCTCGACGGCAACCGCAACGCCGGTAGAGGCAACCGGGCCTTCGGCGACGCCCATGATGATGCGCACCATGATGAGGCCCATCAGGGAACCCACCATGCCGCTGGCGGCTGACATGATCGAGAACACCAGGATGGCCGGCACCAGTACCGCGCGACGTCCAACCTTATCGGCCATGTAGCCCATCACGAAGGCGGAGACACCCCAGGCCATGCCGAGGTATCCGGCCAGCGTGCCGCCATCCTGCGGCGTAAGGCCGAGATCCTTGCCCATCGTGGAGTTGGGCGACTGCAGGATGATGGGAAGCACGAACCTGTCGAGGCCCACCAACCCGAAGGTGATGCTCAACAGCAGGATGATCTTCCACTCGTAACTGGTGTCCCAGTTCTTTTCTTCTTGTGCCACGGTGCCCCCGATGGATGTTTCTGTTTATCGCCGGTCAAGAAAAGGGGCGCATGAGGCGCCCCTTTCGACCCGTTGCCGGAGTCTACTCCCAGCCGGTCGGAGAGTTATAGCGCACGCCGGAATGCCCCTCAGAAAATCCAGGTCGGCGCTTCCATGGTCACGTCGCGCACCTGGTCCGACATGCCCTGCTCCCAGGTGCTCCAGCCGGAGTTCATGCCATAAGGGCTGCGCTGCAGGAAGGCATCGATCTTGCTGATCTTTCCCTTCTCGAGCTTGAACACTTCGGCAATTTCCCATGACCAGGGCTGAACCGGGCCGGCAATGACTTCACGACCGCTCGGGGTCTTGAAGCGACGCGTTTCGCCGCCCGGGTGATCGAAGAAACCGAAGGCGAACACGATGCCGCGCTCCTGGTCGACGGCCACGAAGCGGCGGTCGCGGATGCGATTGACGAAGTGCAGCAGTCCCGACTGAAACTGCTCCAGGCAGGTCCACTGACCTGAATAGCCCGTGGCGGTCTTCGGATCGGGACGCACGGTCTGCCCGGGAGGCGGTGGCGCGCTGGTGGACTGCCCGCCATTCTCGTGACGGATGCAGTCATCAGCGAAGGGATAATCACCCTTGCCGTCATTGCGCTGCATGCCGGTGAAGTACTTGTTGCCCTGCGTGACCAGATCGAGGCGCGACATGCGCTCATTCGCCGGCACCGCGGTCAGATACTTCGGATGC
The DNA here is from genome assembly GCA_035571575.1 of Steroidobacteraceae bacterium. GTDB lineage: Bacteria > Pseudomonadota > Gammaproteobacteria > Steroidobacterales > Steroidobacteraceae > ZC4RG30. Next base: position 5,127 of record DATNCK010000080.1, read on the forward strand.
GTGACCATCTTCTCGACATTGTTGTAGGTGCGGTTGTCGTTGTCCGAAGCCGAGCGAACCACCATCTGCTCGATCTCGGTGATCTGCTGGTCGTGGATGCGCAGCCGCAGCGCCAGCAGCGCGCCATTGAATTTGTCGGCGTCGCGGTGATCTTCCTGAATGGTGGCCAGCACGGCCACCGACTGCGCCGGCACGTCGGTGACGAACAGCCGGTACTTGCC